>JAKPYU010000639.1 GCA_029568995.1 Candidatus Omnitrophota bacterium
AGCGCCGGAAGTGTCCTTCATGCGTTGCATCAGGATCGCGATGTCGATGTGTTCCAGGCGGGCGGATTGCGCTGGTACATGCCGATGACGCGGCTGACTTTCCTGGTTTCCACCATCGCCATCGCGGGCATTCCGCCGTTCGCAGGTTTCTTCTCCAAGGATGAAATCCTGTTTGAAGCATTCTCTACCGGTCACATTCTGCTCTGGGGGGCCGGCCTGTTCGCGGCCTTCTGTACCGCGTTTTACATGTTTCGACTTTATAGCCTGCTGTTCTCCGGCGAGTTCCGAGGTACGGAGCACCAGCGTCGGCACCTGCACGAATCCCCGTTTGTCATGTGGTTCCCGCTATTTACCCTTGCCGTGCTATCGTTTGTCGGCGGCTGGATCAATATCCCGCACCTGTTCCCGAAATTCCACGCTTTCTTGAATCCGGTGTTCGCGGCGGGGCATGAACTGGCCGGAAAGCACGGCGAACTGGCGGGTGCGGGGATATGGGAAATCGCCCTGGCGGTTCTATCGGTACTGGTGGCGGTAGTCGGAATCTTTGTGGCCCGGTTGTGCTATGTCTGGCTGCCGAAATTGCCGGAGTGGGCCGCCAAGACCTTTCCCAGCATATTTACGGCTTCCCTAAACAAGTATTGGGTGGATGAAGGCTATGACACCACTGTGGTGAAAGGATTCTATGGAACTTGTCGCGGGGCGCAGTGGTGCGACAATCGGATCATCGTCGCCGGGCTGAACGGAATCGGCGCACTGATTCAATCGCTTTCGGAAATCGGTACAAAATTGCAGACCGGATGCGTTCAACATTATGCCCTGGCGATTGTGATCGGCGCAGTGTTTCTGTTGATCGCGATGTTGCTGTAGAGAACCGTTTGAAGAGACGGATACAAGTATGCTGCTGACCTTCATCATATTTATCCCCCTGCTGGGAGCCGCGTTTCTCGCGCTCCTGCCCCGGTCGAACGATCGACTGATCCGGGACAGCGCGCTCGCGACGGCGCTCCTGGACTTGCTGCTGTGTCTGCCGCTGCTCTTCCTGTTCGACTACACCGCCGAGGGATTCGATAAGGCTCTTGCAGAATCTCACGCCTGGATTCCGGCATTGGGCGTCGGCTATTCGCTGGATATCGACGGGCTTTCGTTGGTTCTGGTCGTTCTCACCTGCCTCTTGTCATTCGTTTCGGTTCTCTGCTCGTTCAGTGCGATTACCGACCGGGTGAAAGAGTATTATTTCCTGTTGCTGATGCTGCAGACGGGTATGTTGGGAACCTTCCTGGCTTCGGACCTGTTCCTGTTCTTTGTGTTCTGGGAATTGATGCTCGTCCCGATGTACTTCCTGATCGGCGTCTGGGGCCACGAGCATCGTATCTACGCAAGTATCAAGTTCTTCCTGTACACGGCGTTCGGTTCCGCGTTGATGATGATCGCGATTCTGTGGGTGTATTTCGCGGCATGGAATGCAGCGGGCACACCCTCCTTTGCGCTGGACCGATTCTACGAAATGTCGTTCTCGGTCACCGCGCAGCGATGGCTGTTTGCGGCGTTCTTCCTGGCGTTTGCGATCAAAATGCCGTTGTTCCCGTTCCATACCTGGCTGCCGTATGCGCATACCGAAGCCCCCACCGCCGGGTCCGTGATTCTGGCGGGTGTGCTGCTGAAAACGGGTGTGTATGGATTTCTGCGGTTCGCGTTGCCGATGTTCCCGGATGGCGCAGTGTTTTTCGCTCCGACAATCATGATCCTGGCGCTGATCGGCATCGTGTATGGTGCGCTCACCGCCATGGCCCAGAGCGATGTGAAACGCCTCGTCGCGTATTCCTCCGTGAGCCACATGGGAATGCTGCTGGCCGGGATTCTTGCTTTCAATGTCGAGGGCATTTCCGGCGGTATCATCCAGATGCTGAATCATGGCCTTTCGACGGGCGGGCTGTTCCTCATTGTCGGAATCATTTATGAACGTCGCCATACGCGCGAGGTTTCGGAATTCGGTGGCCTGGCGGCGATCATGCCGGTGTATGCGGCGTACTTCTCGATCATCATGCTTTCTTCCATCGGTCTGCCGGGGCTGAACGGATTTATCGGCGAGTTCCTCATCCTGCTGGGACTGATGGGCAAGTCGATCCTGTGCACCGCAATTGCGGCAACCGGCGTGATTTTCGGCGCGTGCTACATGTTGCGGGTCTATCAGAAGATGATGTTCGGGCCTGTGCGCGTGGAGGCAAACCGGGGGCTGAGCGATCTGAACGCTCGTGAGATCTTGACTTTGCTGCCGCTCGTGCTTTTCTGTTTCTGGATCGGACTTAATCCGCGTCCGCTGCAAAAGACGATAGAACCTTCCGCCCGAAACATTGTTCGGATTATGGCGGAACATCAAACTCAACCGTCCTGGGTGGATCGCTGGTCGGCAATGGTATCCGCCGAACCGATTGCCCCGGAACCTGACCGTTCGAGGTAAAAACCATGAAAATCCCCGCTACGCGTTCTTTCTTGCTCTCTTTGTCCACAGCGTCCACTCTGTCCACAATGTCCACTCCCATTAAAACCCTCACTGTGGCTCTAGCCCTGCTTCTCTGCTTCTCAGGGTGCTCCAGCGTTAAAAAAATCAGTTCGAATGCCTGGGGAGACACCAAGTCTCTTTTTGGCGTGGGGGAACCGAAACAACCGAAAAAGGTCACTGTGGAGACCTATCAATCCCGCACCGTGGTTTCCACAGTGGAGCAGCCCAAAATGCAGGTGAAGACCGAGGCAAAGAAGGTGGAGGTCCAACCGCAGGTTCCCGCCGCTCCGTCCGCGCCCGCGGCTCCATCCGCTCCTGCCGCGCCATCCGCTCCTGCCGCGCCATCCGCTCCGTCCGCGTCCCAGGCTCCCTCCACGGAAACCCCTGACCGCGCGAACCTCTCGCCCGATGAAAGCCGCGTTCAGAATGAAATCGACCAGAAAGTCAATGAACTCCGTCGCAAACATTCCAATCCGGGGCTGATGGGGGTGTTTAAGTAGATAATTACGTATTTGCCCCGGCAATCCGAACCGCGATGCTCACACAGTCTACCCCGTTCTCCGAGTGTCGGTATCTGATGAGGTTCGTGCTATTCCTGTTTCTCCTGAGTCCCCTGCCTGGTTTCTCGACGGAATCCGTCATGTTTGAGTTGAGGAATGGCATCCACACCTCAATCGATATGATTTGGCAACCTGGCGATCCTTACTACTACGTCTCTCCAATCTTGTTTCGGATTTCCCGTGCGGATCTGGTGCAAAACGCCACGATCACACTCGATCTGAACCCGTTCACCCCGGCAAGCATTCGGAAAGTGGAAGACAGCAATCCTTTTTCTTCACGCCTGGAACCAATCGAGGCCGGACTGGTACAAGTCGTTTTGACACGCACACAACCATCTACTCCCACCGTGCGGGATTGCACTTTCGACATTGTTTCCGATCGGTACGTGCGCATTGATTTCGGAAACGGATTCGGCCCTCTCCGATTCAAGGATGTGCAGGTCGATATTATCGACAATCGCGATGTCCAGATCATCACAAAAGACGGCTCCTGGTTCTATGTGACTGATTATGGTGCAGGATTTGAGTTGAATCTCCTGTCTGCCCTGACGGGAAACCCGATTGAAGGTGCGCGAGTCACGTTGATGGGGATGGAGGATCTGCCGGAACTCTTTTATCCCGGATTGGCTGCAAGACAACTGACAGGCGCCCCTGGTCGGTACAGCGTTGAATTCAAC
The DNA here is from genome assembly GCA_029568995.1 of Candidatus Omnitrophota bacterium. Classification (GTDB taxonomy): domain Bacteria; phylum Hinthialibacterota; class Hinthialibacteria; order Hinthialibacterales; family JAKPRU01; genus JAKPRU01. The sequence continues at coordinate 3,738 of JAKPYU010000639.1, forward strand.
GCCGGGTGCGTTGGACCGTTGTTTTACAATCTGGGACATGCGATTGATCTCGACTTCATACTGTGGATCGAGCCGCCGGAAGGTTCGGGGATCAACCCGCAGACAATTATCGTCCGTGCCTATCCCATCGATCCGTCCGGGAACACATCATCTTTCCAGCCCGTCACCGTGATCATTGGACCGACGAGTGATGTGCCGATGTGGGCGTGGCTGCGATAGATGGGTGGATCACAGACCCACCCCTGCGTCCCCCTTTCCTCTCGGTTCCGTATGCCCTCCACCGTTCGCCGTGGTATCCTATCTAAGGTCTGAAATTTCTGGATTTCGGGTGAGGGTTCGATGGAACGCAGATTCAATCCCGTCTCTGATCTCTTCCCACCGTACACGCGGCGGAGGTTTCTTCTCCTTTTCTGTGTGTTTTCCATGCTGACTCCTCTGACAATCATCGGGCAGGAGGTGGCCTCGAACGAGAGACATTTATATGTGTTCGATGTCCTGGACTATTTCGACCGCAACGCCAAACGCACGGCCTCCTGGCAGTACGATGTCCTGAACCTCCTGGCCTCGTTGCAGGGCCTCGTGAACCGTCCCGAACCCGGTGGGGGTGTGCCGGACCACTTGCTGTACCTGATCTATATCCGCGATGGAGTCATTTCCGGGCATCAGAAGGACATTGACCGCTATTGGCTGGAACGGCTGCGATCCCCCGGGCAGCTGCTGGCCGACTATCGAATCATCGAAGTGACGGAGCTGGAATCCTTGCTGCTCGACCCGGAGATCCGGGAGCACTATCAGAAAGTGGTGTTGTGGGACGAGCGAGTGCCTTCCACCGCGAATGTGGCAGCGACGATGTGCGGGGTGGACAGCCTTCTGCCGGTTCGCTACGACCCCAGTCCGGGTAGCCTGTTTTCGGATATTGTGGCGGGTGGACCGCAAATCATGGTCGGCGGTAGACTTGTGGACAACTTCATGGGCTATGGAACCATCCCGCAAACCGATCTGGAGTCCAGCCGGAGCCGCAAGGGAGACGCTTACCTCTGGGCCAAGGTCCAATATCTCGATCCCCTTCGTTGCAATCCATCGGAACTCGCGTACTACCTGGATGGATTCGACTGGGACCCCAATCAGCCGGGATTCCAATGTCCCGATCTGATCAACGCCTGTCTGCTCAATCATGATTTCTTCATCTCCCGAAAAGGCTTCTTCTTCGATCTCAGCCCCTGGTGGGATGAACGAGCAACCGATGAAACGACCCTGCTTCGGTCCATTGCGGCGGAGGAAATCCGGGATCTTCCGGAGGGGGTGGATCTGGATGTCCTGAAAGAGATTCTGAAGTCCGCCGAGGTCAGGACACGAGGGGAACGCAAGATGATCCGTATCGGCGGTTATGTCCCCTGGTGGCTCAAATATACCAACCACGGTTCCGTCGGCGGGAAACACGGGGCTGAAGAGACCCAGAACGAATTCATCGCTATCGCCTCCTGCTTTAACGCATACCTGGAGCCGGATGCCTACGGCATGGGAGGAGTCGCCAATACCTCCGTCTTCCAGCATGTCCGACTCGAAGAACCGTTCCTCCAGAATGCCATCCCGAAACCGAGAGATTTGGAAAACAAGGTCTACCTGCTTTTCTATATGGGAGATTTCGAATCCGCCTCCTGGCTGGCGCAGTCCGTTCCGACCGTCTGGGATGATGCCTGTCGGGGGAATATCCCCCTGGCCTGGGGCATTAATCCAACCCTATCCGATCGGTTACCCCAGGTGTTCAATTACCTGTATTTCACACGCACCAACAACGATTTCTTTGTCGGAAGTCGGTCTGGGGCCGGTCTGATCAATCCCGGTTTTCTCCTGGAGGGAAACCGTCCTCACTCCGGTCTCCCCGGCGGGCTGGATATCTGGGTCGCACACAATCGTCTCCTCTATCGACAGTTCGATATTCAGATCACCGGGCTGGTCGATAATGGAAAGGCGGGCGATATCTCCAAACCTCTTCAGGAGGCTTTCTTCGACTTCTCCCCCCATGGAATCGGCACGACAGGACCGTTCTTCGAACCGCTTCCCCTGCGCCTGATTCCATTCCTGCAATACACGGATCATCTCTCTCACCGGATGGAAGAACCCATCGGCAATATGATCCAGACAATCCGCGATCAGGATCCCAAGGAAAAACCCGCGTTCCAGATCTATCGCTGTACCCTCACCACCCCCACGATTATCTATCTCCTGGTGAAAGAACTCGAACGGCAATTCCCCAATCAATATGAAATCGTGGACCCTTACACGTTCTTCTACTTGTTACGGAAGAATCTGGGCGGGTTGAACGAGTCCATCGCCCAGTATATCGACCACAACGTTCCTCAGCGCCTTTCCGTGGGACAGACATTTCAGGCCACGGTCCGGCTGCGAAACGACGGGTGGGATACCTGGAATCCGAAGGGAACACCGCCTCAGAAGAGTTATCGTCTCTGCTACAAATGGTTGTACCACGCTCCCGGTGGCGAGATGGCGGAACTTCCGGGGCGACACAATGTCTATCTTCCCGAAAATATCCTGACCGGCAAGAGCGTGGATGTGAACCTGTTGATCGAATCTCCTCCGTATCCAATGATCTATCAACTGCGGTTCTACCTGGATCGCGAAGGCTTCGGCCCGTCGCTGAATTGGAGAGATATCAACGTCATGGTCACCGAAAAGACCCAATGAATCAACAAGCGGCCATCTCACAAGAGACAACGCAGACCTTCTCGAGTCCTTTCCCGATTCAGTTGCGTTCCTGGTTTCTCCCGATCTCCGGGGCAGCCGCATTCGGCGCGCTGTATCTCACCAGCCTGCATAGCTATCTTCTGTTTCACAGCATTGCAGAAATCTTCGGCATCGTGATTTCGTGCGGCATATTCATGCTGGCATTGAATTCACGGCGTTTTGTCCGGAATGATTATTTCACCTTTCTGGGGATTGCCTACCTGTTCGTGGCCGTTTTTAACCTCCTTCATACCTTGGGCTACAATGGGATGGGTGTCTTCCCGGATTCGGAACGTTACCTTGCGATCCAACTCTGGATTGCCGGGTGTTACATTGAAAGCCTGTCGCTTCTTGTCGCGCCCTGGTTCCTTCGGAACCGTTTGCCTATCCGTCTTGTTTTGGCGATTTATTTCCTGGTAACGATTCTTCTGATCGAGAGCATCTTTGTCTGGCGAGTCTTTCCGGATTGCGTGATACGAGAGATCTCGTTGACCGATTTCCGGGTATTCAGCGAATGCATGATTTGTCTGGTTCTTGTTGGGGCCGCCATTGTCCTGACCAGGAATAGAAAGGAACTGCATAGCGAGGTCTATTGGCTGCTGATCGGTGCCATCGGTCTCACCACGCTGTCGGAACTGGCCTATACGCTGATCACCCGCTCCAGGATTCCGAGTCTGATCGGCCACTTCCTGGAAATCACCTCTTATTATCTGCTCTACCGTGCTCTGATTGTGACCGGATTGACCAGGCCCTATGAAGTGCTGTTTCGAAATCTGAAACAAAGCGAGGAAGCCTTGAAATTCACTCGCTTCTCCGTCGATCACGCGGATTTGTTCATATTCTGGGTATCGGCAGGGGGAGATCTGATTGATGTGAACAACACGGCTTGTGCAAAAATGGGATATCCCAGGGGGGAACTCCTGAGCCAGGGCCTGATGGAATTGACCGGACCCGACTCTGCCCGGGAATACACGGATATCTGGGACCGACTTCAGAAAAATGGAACGTTCACGATGAAGACGGTACTCCGAACAAAGGATGAGCGAGACATTCCTGTGGAGATGTCCATGAATCGCCTTCGGTTCGGAGATCGAGAGTACAACTGCGTTTTTGCCATCGATATCAGCGAGAAAATCCTGGCGGAGCGGGCACGGGAAAAGCTCATCGCCGAGTTGCAGGAGGCTCTTTCCAATGTCAAGACGTTGGCGGGTTTATTGCCGATCTGTTCCCAGTGCAAAAAAATCCGGGACGACCAGGGATATTGGCAGCAATTGGAAACGTATATCCAGGAGCACTCCGGAGCGGAGTTTTCTCATGGGATCTGCCCGGAATGCGCGAAGAAATTCTATCCGGAGTACTTCGAAGGTAAATAACGGAGATGCCCCGTTACGGTTACAAACACGTCGGATCGGAAATTCGACGGTCAGCTGGATTGTATCGCAGACGGTATCGGGCACGAATCCGTCCGATCCCTTCGTGTCGTCGAAAACAAATACCCGTGCTGCAGACGGATGGGCAGTCCGCTACCGATCCACAGGATCGGCAAGCTCTGCGACATTATTTCGAAACCAGCCATCCCTATCTCCGGGACCTCCAAACCCACGACGAGACCTATCACCGGCAGTTCCTGACTCTGGTTCGACAGTGGATACCGTCAGGGGCATGCGTGTTGGATATCGGCTGCGGAACCGGACTCTCCACGGTCCTTCTCTCTCGGACAGGATATCACGCTGTCGGTGCGGATCTTTCCCCGTTGTTTCTTCAGGAAGGCGGGCAATGCGGACAGGTCGCTCTTGTGGCGACCGATGCCGAAAGCCTCCCGTTTCCGTCCGGCACATTCGAGGCCATTGTGGGATTCGAATTCATCGAGCATGTCGGCGATGTCCCTGCGGTGCTGACGGAACTGATTCGGATCTTGAAACCGGGTGGCATCCTGCTGCTTCATTCGCCGAATCTCTGCTCGCCGTTCTTCCCTCTGCGGGACTTCATCTCTCTTCTGTTCGGAGGAAAAGGAAGACCGGTGTTTGCCGAAACGAAAGAACAGGCACTACGATGGCTTGCGGTTAACCTCCGACGAACCGTGCAAAAGATCCGCAGCCCGTTCCCGGACTTTCTGTATCGCAAGCCGGATTTGTCGGGACGATATGTGGGAGGGGATGCTGACAGTGTCTATCTGGCCTGTCAGATCGACCTGGCACACTACCTGCGCCGTCAGCATATAGAGATTCTTCAGAAAGCCTGGGGGGAAAGGATTCTCTCCCGATGCCTTGCCGGACTTCTGCCGAACTGCGCTCCCTATATTGCGTTGGTAGCCCGCAAACCCAGGGATGTGAACGCGGTTCTTTGTTCATCAGGTATTCCACCGACCTCGATCCAGTGAGATTTCTCCCTTCGGTCGAAATGACAGGTTGAACGGTCGAAACGACCAGTCAGCTGTCATTCCGCAGGTCTACTGTCATTCCATGGATGAATTGTCATTCCGAACGAATGTGAGGAATCTCGTCCGGGCGTTTCCACGACAGCCCGCACTATTCGCCCTGTTGGACGTGAAGAAAATCCTCAAGGTGGGCGATTCGAAATACATTGTAAACCGTGGGAGTAGGATTCCGAATTTCCAGCGTGGAGCCGCGGATGGAAAGCGTCGAATGAATGTCGATCAAAATCGCCAAACCCCCACTGGTGACACTACAGACATTCGTGAGGTCGATCACAACGGTCTTCTTGATTTGACATTGGTACAGATGATCGCGAAGTTTCTGGGCGCTCTCCCAATCGACATATCCCGAAACACACAGGGTCAGTCGATCTTCCTCGGACTTTGATTCGACGGAGAACTCAACAGGGCCTTCGGACATACCGTTCGTACTCCTGGATGATGAAACTCCCTCGCATCGAAAACAGGCCGATGAATTGTTATGGTGCGGAATGGAAACGGTTTAGTCGCTGAGAACAGCCCCCGTTACCCTCCAAACACCATCCTCCAGCTTCAGAAAATACTCGAAATGATATTGGGCGTCGATATTGGAGTCCTGAATGGTGACATCTGCCTGGACTCCATGGACAACGGCCTCGCCGCTTTCTTTGATCTCCGTCGTTGTGCCTTCCTGGTGATAAAGGATCCGATTTGCGGCGTTCTGTTTCCATTCCTGAACGAAATGGAGGAGTTCCTCTTTGCTTTCCCCGTTCGCGCCGAAATAGCTCTCGGAGACCAGGGGAGCCAGGATTTCGGTATCCAGAGCAGCCCACCCTTCGGCCCATTTTTGCATAACTTGGGCTACCTGCTCCTGTGGAGAAGGACCCCGCTTAACCAGCTTTATGCCCCCGCATCCGGCACACAGCAAAAAAATCAATCCAAGAATCAACGACTGCCGAATTGCGGGGCACCGTTTGCTTCTTAATCCACTGACAAAAAAAGACTTAGGGGAATGATGCGTTTGATGCATCGGCATCCTCCCTCGGCGCCGAACCGGATAATAATGTGACAGAATCCGATACGCACGATATATTTTGATCAGCGTTTCTCACATCCCCCTGCAAATGGCTCCGGCAGATTCCCTACCCTCCCCACTGCCGGGGCCGCTTTTTTGCAGGATTGAACGCCTAAACACTATTAGGCTTTGCCTTCAGGGTCAAGGGGATTTCTTGCCTTCGGATGCACAAAATCTGCGCAATTCTGCTTTCCTCCGTGGGCAAATCTTGATGATCCCCCCCGCCTGATAGTACCGTTGCATATCATGAAACTGGAAATGATACGAAATATTGGAATTATCTCGCACATTGATGCCGGGAAAACCACCACAACCGAGGGCATTCTCTATCTAACAGGAGTTATCCCGCGCCGGGGGGCGGTGGATGAAGGCACAACCACCACGGACTTTGACGAAATCGAGCGCGAACGCGGGATCACCATCCAGTCCGCTTCCGTTCAGTGTGAATGGAAGAATCGTCATATCAACATCATCGACACTCCGGGTCACGTGGATTTTACGGCAGAGGTCGAGCGCTCCCTGCGCGTGTTGGATGGCGCCCTGATGATTGTCTGTGCGGTCGGGGGTGTGGAACCGCAGACAGAAACCGTATGGCGGCAGGCACGTCGGTATCGCATTCCATGCGTCGCTTTCATCAACAAGTTGGATCGCATCGGTGCGGATTTCCATAAGGCCATAGAAGGATTACGCACGAGACTGGGGGCGGTTCCGGTTCCATTCATGATTCCCGTGGGTGTCACCCAGGATTTCCGGGGAGCCATCGACCTGTGGGAACTCGAGCGGGTCCTGTGGACCCCCGATACGTCCGATGAAAAGCGATCTCCGCTGACCGAAGAGGATGAGATGTATCTCTCCGCCGTGGAAGCGCGGGAATCCATGCTGGAAACCCTTGCGGAACATGACGATACGTTCGCCGAAGCCTATCTGGAGGAAAAGGAGATCGTCAAGAAGGATTTCGAGGCCGCTCTTCGCCGCGCCTGTCTGGCCTGCAGGATCGTCCCGGTATTATGCGGGTCCGCCCTCAGCCTCCGGGGCGTTCATCGTGTACTGGATGCCGTCGCAGACTACCTTCCGTCTCCTTCAGAATGTCCTCCAATTGTTGGCATCCATCCCAAGACATATCAGAGGGAAGAGCGTCCTCCCGACCCCAACGGCCCCACCGCCATGCTTGCATTCAAAACCACATTCACGGGCTACGGAAAAACAACCTATCTCCGTGTTTATTCCGGCGCAGTAAAAAAGGGGCAACGACTGCTTAATTCCACAACTGGCAAAATGGAGAATATCGGCCCTATTTACCTCGCGCAGGGGAAGAAACGTGTGCAGGCGGATACAGCAGGCCCCGGAAGCATCATCGTGATGGATGGTCTGGCAGCCACAACCGGTCACACATTGTGCGACCGCAACCACCCGATTCTGTTGGATGCCATCCCCTTTCCGAAGCCGCTTGTCCGGGCCAGCGTGGAGCCGAGACGCGCCTCTGAAATGGATGAATTGATGGCGGCGCTGGGACATCTGGCTGAGGATGACCCGACATTCACGGTTTCCACCGACGAAGAAACCGGACAGATCATCGTCTCGGCAATGGGGGAATTGCACTTGAATATCATCGGGCGTCGTCTCAATGAGAACCTGCACGTTCATGCGCGGATCGGAAATCCCAGTGTTGTATACCGCGAAAGCATCCAGAACGAAGCCGAAGGAATCGGGAAGTTTTCACAGGAAATCGACGAGAAAATGCACGAGGCCGTTGCCAGGGTCAGGATGGTACCGGGTAAACCCGGTTCGGACGTGATCGTGAGCACGGACTTGACCAACGAGCGGAAGATCAGCCCGACAGCGATCCAGGCAGCCCAGGAGGGTGTGATAGAGGCGGCCCAGACCGGGGCCTTTGGGTTCCCATTAAGCGAGGCGGAAGTGACCTTGATTGACCTGGAATTTCCGGGCGACCGATCCGATCTCGCTGCGAAAGTGGCCGCTTCTCATGCCGTGGAGAATGCCTGTCGAAATGCGGGAATCCGGTTGCTGGAGCCGGTGATGGATGTCGAGATTGTGACCGATCCGGAAACGGTAGGGCCGATGATGAGCGACCTCAACGCCCATCGGGCACAGATCAGCGGCATGGAGATGGAGGGTGATTTTCAGAAGATCCGAGCGCGGATCCCGCTCGCGGAGACATTCGGTGATTTCACCACCCGCCTGCGCAACCTCACCCAAGGCCGAGCTGTGTTTACCATGCAACCCGCCGGATTTGCCCCGGTCTCACCCGAACAGACGAAGCGGATCGTTGGATTATAGAGTCTTTGATAAATCTAATGAATTCAACTCCCTCTGTATCTCCCCCAATCTTTGGGGGAGAGGGTTGAGAGTGTATTCGAGGTCTCTGAGACAGCCTCCTACAGGAAAAAGGGATTTTTCTGTCTTTCGATTCCAACAAGGGTGGCAGGACCGTGGCCGGGATAGATCTCGACATGATCTCCAAGTGTGAAGATATTTCGCCGGATGTTCTCGATTTCACGCTCACGTGCCTCGCCGACAGCACCCCCGATAGACCCCGCAAACAGAGCATCTCCGACAAACACCATGCGTTCTTCCAGAACCAGTGAATAGGAATCCGGGGTGTGTCCGCTTGTGTCCAGAAACCGTCCGCGCAGCCGTCCCACGGCAATCTCATCCCCATGCCGAATAACCCGCCCGCCATAGGATGTTGGAAACGCGCCAATAACCTCGATTTCTCCCTCGCATTCGTCCAGGAAGTCCGGGATGCCATCAGTATGGTCGAAATGGTCGTGTGTCAAGAAAATGTATTTGAGGGACAGTTCACTTTGTAGAAGAAAGCCGCCGATTCTACGATCATAACACCCGGCATCTATCAGAATGGCCTCGTGAGTCTCACTGCAACCCACAAGATAGGCGTTGGATTCATTTGAGTCAAGTAAAAATGCTTGAAAGTACATATTTTTACCTCTTTGCTCCGCTCAAGTTGGCATTCTCGAAATTGGCGTTTCCCCGACATCCGGCAAGATTCGCATCCGCCAGATTCGCTTTTCGGAAAATGGCGCGTGTGATTTCCGCCCCAGTGAGATCCGCCCGTGAAAATTCGGCATTGCCGGGCCTTGAGTAATACATCGAAGCATCCCGAAAGTCCGCCTCAATCGCGGTCACGCCAACAAGATTCGACCGTTCCAGGATGGCTCCCTGGAAGCAGGCTCCCGAAAGATCGGCCAGCCCCAGCACCGCCAATTCCAGATCGGCATTGGCCAGATTTGCTCCTTTCAGGTTCGCGCCTGCAAGAGAAGCCCGGATCATTCCCGCACCGGAAAGATCGGCCCCCTCCAGGTTCGCCCTGTTCAACACCGCTCCGGCCAGATCCGCGCCAGACAGATTCATGCCGGAGAAATCCACGTCTTCCAGGACGTAGTCCTTGAAAGACTCCCCCGCCTTTGCCATCTCCAGGATTTCCTTGCGGTACAGGTCCTTTTCTTTCAAATGCTTCCAACAAACTGCCCGTCCGGTCAATGCCAGATTCGGGCAGCCCGGCTCGGCACAAAGCACAAAGTCGTAGTGCAGATTTTTGCGGTCATTCTCCGACATGTTCTTCTCCCGTCTTGTTCTCCATTCCCCCGTTCCATGAGTGTTTCCATGCAGATCGGATCTCTGACCAGGCTTCTCTCAGCAACTGTTTCCGGCGGTACGGCACCAGCTGGGGGCAATTGCGGCATGGTCCCGGAATCCGTCCCTCGAAGTGCAATTCTCTTAACTCTGCCATGAACGGCTTTCGGCGCAATACTCGAAGGTCGCCTTCTTCCAGCGTGCCGACCCGGTGGTTGGTCATGTAACAGCACGGGAACAGCTCTCCCTCGCCTTGAAGCATCGCATTCCGCCATACATGACGACAGTAATACGATCTTCCGGCTTGCTGTGGAACACTGTCCGCGCCCGTGTATTCCAGGGATCGCAGATAAGTCATGGGATCAAGATTCCAATAGGTGAGTTTCACATTCAATTTCCGGGCGTTCTCAATGGTTTCCGCAACGGCCTTTCGCTGCAACTCGGCATCCGGTTCGATGCGTTCTTTCATTGCATGGGACATGTACAGCGAGGTATGGAAGATGGCCTCATCCGCGCCGATGGATTTTACCAGTTCGGGGAACGCCGCAACCTCATGGAGATTCTGGCGCATCATCGCAAAGGACAACGCGATCAAAGGTCGGTTGCCATGCCGCTCGTTTCGCATGGCCACCAAGGCTTTCAGATTCTCAACAATCCGGCTGAATCCTCCCGGCGGACGGATGATTGAATAGGTTTTCTCGGTCACAGCGTCCAGGGAAATCCCCAATCCTCGCAGGTTTGTCCGAATGATCTCCCGACGGCGCTTTTCATCCATCAGGATTCCATTCGTGGAGAGAATCACTTCCGTGCCGAACGAATGGACGAATTCGACCTTCCTGAAATATTCCTTGTCGATGAACGGCTCGCCCAAGCCGTACAGGCTGACCTCATTCGCACGACGCAGATACGGAGCAAGTCCATGAAAATAGTCGGCGCTTACCGGCTGGTCAAACGGCATTCGGTTGCCCTCGTGACCCTCACGGGGACACATGATACACCGCAGATTGCAGTAGGAGCTGGTTCCCAGGGATAGTTCCAGAGGATACGCGCGGGGTCTGGTCCGGCGCAGCAAGAGATCGCAATAAGCCTGGAAGGTATTCCAGGCACGAATCCAATCCATTGATCCATCACTCCGAAACTGATTCTCCTCGATTGTATCCTGGAGTGATCGGGGAACAAGGTTTCGATCCCGTTGTGCCAATGAATCACCGATTACACGGATCAGGCGCTGATTCCACAGAGAAACGACAAGACAAAGAGAGGGCAGAGGGGATTTCAATCTATGATAAGATCCATAAGAGGTTTCACGAGAATGATCCTTGGCATTAACGGTCATCCGAGAGGTCAAGGCACTTGCCGAGCGCTTTTGGAAGAGGCGCTGGAGGGTGCAGCCCGGGAGGGCGCGGAAACCCGACTGGTCTCCGTGTGTGAGTATCATGTCCATGGTTGCGACGCCTCGGAATGGTGTTTGTCCCATACAGGCTGCTCGATCATGGATGATATGTGGACGATCTATCCGCTACTGGCGGAATGCACCGGACTGATTGTTGCCGCTCCCGTGTTCTTTGCAGGCGTACCCAGCGATCTGAAGGCCTGGATCGACCGCTGCAATCCGTTCTACAAGGATCGGAAGATCTTTCATCGGAACCTGTTCCCTCAACGTCCGGGCGCGCTCATTGCGACCGCCGGGTCCAATCGGCCCACGGATTTCATCGGGACCATTGAGCCGGTACGCGCATTATTCTTCACGCTGGGTGTCCAGTTCGAGGCGCAGCTGCTGATCGGCGGCCTGGATACACTACCCCCTCCCCATCCTACTCCGGAACAGGGGACCCAGGCCCGGAGGCTTGGGATGAAAATCGCCAAGATTCAGAACGGAGATAGTAACACTTGGCAGCCGGATCTGCCCTGGTGGAACCAGATACCGGAAAACGGCAGCTGTTCTTGCGGAAAAAAGTGACTCGGTGATACATTAAATTTTTGTAGTATTCAATGAGGTTCACGATGTTTCTTTCAATTGTCGATCCCCGTTTGACAACTCTCCACCGCCGGGGTTGGCGTCGCTGACGCCACAATGTACCTCTCTCCCACCTGTCACATACATATCCTATTGATTCTGAGGTAAGAGAATGAATCCAAAACGTCAACGCATTTTGTCCGGCATTCAGCCATCCGGTGATATCCATTTAGGAAATTATCTTGGTGCGATCAAGAACTGGGCAGACAATATCAACAACTATGAATGTCTTTTCCCGATTGTGGACTACCATGCCATGACCATCCCCTACGACCCGCGGGAGATGCCGAACCGTATTTACAATGGGATTTGCGCAAACATCGCCTGCGGTCTGGACCCGGAACGCTGTACGATTTTCGTTCAATCGTTTGTGCCGGAGCATACCGAGCTCTGCTGGATATTGACATGCGTAACCTCGCTCGGCTCGCTGGAGCGCATGACACAATTCAAGGAGAAGTCCCAGCGCCAGGCGGACCGCGAGGGAATCAACACGGGGCTGTTGGCATATCCGGTCCTGATGGCCGCGGACATTCTGATTTACAAAGCCGAGGTTGTGCCGGTCGGGGAAGACCAGATTCAGCACCTGGAATTTGCCCGCGAGGTCGCGCGGCGGTTCAACAACACGTTCGGTGAGACTTTCCCCGAGCCGGAGCCGAAACTCTCGCAAGCGCCCCGCATTATGGGCCTGGACGGCAAGAACAAAATGAGCAAGTCGCTCAACAACCATATCGCCATTGTGGATTCACCGGACGTCATTGAGGAAAAATTGCGTACCGCAGTCACGGACGAGAATCGCCAACGCCGTTCGGATCCAGGCGATCCCGATGTCTGTAATATCTTCTGCCTGCATAAACTTCTCTCCACACCGGAGGAAATCGAGTGGGCAAACCGGGAATGCCGCGTTGCGGGGATCGGCTGTATTGAATGCAAGAAGGTGCTGATCCAGCATGTGATCGATCTGCTGACCCCGATTCGTGAACGGTACTATCAGATCCATGCCAAACCGGACTATGTGCGCGAAGTGGTGGTTGAAGGCGCAAAACGTGCGCGTAGCATTGCCCAGCAAACAATGGCTGAAGTGAAAGACAAGTGCGGATTGAAGCTCGGCGTGGGACACGCGGATTAAGGAATATACGGCGTTACTTTCAGGCGTTCGGTTTCTTTATCGTAGGTGACGCGGGCGCACTTTTCGGGCTTACGGATTCGCAGGCGTGCATCCCAGACCGTGCAACGCACATCCACATGCAGAATGTATGTGGCGATGATATCCGCCGGTAAAGGCAAGAGAATTTTGACTCGCGTGTCCCGCTGCTCCGCTTCCAGGCGTTCCAATTCCGCCTGAATCGCTCGGCGTTTCCCAACGGCCGCTTCCAGGAGTCGCCGTTCTTCCGGGGGCACGTTTTCTAACCGATTCTGTGCTGCCTGCAGGAACTGACGGATTGTGCGATCCAGCTTCTCCAGGTTCTCCCGGTTTCGTTCCAGATCCTTGTGTAGTAGGACCAGTCTTTCCTCGACTTCCCAATCCACACCGGAGACAATTTCCGTTTTCGTTCCGAAGTCCGAGCCGATGACCTTCGCTTCCACACCTTTCCCGGCCTGGATATGTCCACCGACAATCGATCCCTTACCCGTGGTTACGACAACTTTGCCCTTGGCGTAAACGCGACTGTTCAGGATCTGGTTTGCCATGCGGACATCGCTGCCGGAATAAACTGTGGCATTCTGCAGGAATGCAACGGTCACATCTCCTCCGGCTCGAATCAAACCCCGCTCTCTCCCGAACACCCCACGACCCACACTCACATCTCCTTCCGCACGTATCGAACAGGAGCCGACTGTCCCATGGACCACCACGTTCCCTCCCGCTTTCAGGTCGAATCCGTCCAGGACATTCCCACGCACCATCAAATCCCCGATGAAATCCAGATTCCCCGTGGAGAAATCCACATCCCCTCCGACCACGTAAATCGGGCGGACACTGATCGTGTTATCTTCGAAATGGATCTGGCCTGCGATACCGGCACGAATCTCGGCACCATTCTCCGACAGAACAACGTTTTCCCCCAGTCTTACGGCATGAGATTCTCCTTCCGGTCCCGGGATTCTTTCGCCGGTTACGGTGTATCCATCCTGACCCGGCGAAGGCGGAATGATTCGCGCCAGCAAATCCCCTTCCTGGACGCTGTCAATCCGGCTCAATTTGTAAAAATCCACGGAACCGTCCGCTTTGATCCAATACCGGTCCGCTTTCGACTGGTAATCGACCAGGATCTCTAACCGCCCGTCCCGCCCCTTTTCCGGCTGGACTCCCTGGATTCTGATGCCCTCTTCCGGCTCGCCCGTTTTCCGGACCTTCTTGGCCATTTTCAGAAGCGTCACGGGGCTGATCCCACACACAATCCCCCTTTCGAATAGCATGGGAATGATATCGGAAACCGCGAGGAATTTTCCGTTTCCCGAAGGAGGATGTATCGAGAGATTGGCACTCATCCGGTCCGCACTGATCTCAACCTCGATATGCCCGTCCCGGTTTTCCGGATTCACCCAGAGTTTCCCGGCATCCCAATACGCGGTTCCGTCGCAAGCCGCATACGCACATAAGAGATCTTCTGAGGTGACCACACCATCCCCCGGCACCAGCTCGAATTCTTCTCCCCGATGTGCCTTCAAAACCCGCCCCAGGATATCCCCCCCGTCTCTGGGCAGCTTTCCCGGCTGTTTCTCGACCAACAGGTCTCCTTTGTGAACTGTCGCTCGCCCCTGGGCCATCGAGCAATGGAAAGTCAGAACGGTGTCCGTTCCATCAATGGGCTTTGTTCCCTGAGCGAGGATGAGATCGATTCGGGAACGTGCATTACTTCGTGCCAATTGAACCGCCTTCTCCAGGTTGTCTTTTCGCAGACCCGACCGAATCCCGAGGCGATTCAGCTCCTGGGTGATGGCATCCAGCGGAACTTCGTAATCCTTCGGGCGATCCGGTGAAATGGTGAGGACGGCGTAGATATAATCCTTGTCCACCGTGAGGGTGCAGATATCATCGACGGAAATGCCTGAATTGGGATCGATTCCCTCCGGCAGGATCTCATTGTCGGTACCGATATGCGCGACCCTCGGGGCACTCTCCTGATCGCTTCGGGCGGTCTCTTCGCCATCAATACGTGACAGCAAATCCTTGAGGATATCAGCTGCTTCGTTGATATCCTTTCCGGAGTTTGGCATGTTCCCGACCTTCTCGATAGATATTGGGATTTGTGGAGCAAACACCCTTAAAAGACATTGTACAGAATCGCGGTAACCATTTGCCAGTCGGGAAATCCGGAAAAGATCCCGAAAGGATGGGATCGGTCTTGGGATTTGCCCATTGACTATGATACCTCTAGGTCAACAGAAAATGAAAGAAAGGGACATTTTCGGGTGTATCGACCGTATATCCTGTTGTTGTTTATTCCGCTCCTGACTGGCCTGTTGTATGGGATGGCTGGAGGAGAAACCGCTCCGGAGCGTTCCCGTCGCCCTGGGCCCTCGGTTGAGGTTGGCGCATCCTTGCTGGGGCTTGTCAGCTGGGAGCCGGATAACTCGCCCGGTTCCCCGGTCATGTTTCGTCACATGGGAACCGGATTCCTGGCGACCGATACCGGCTGGATTCTCACCCTGGAACATGTTCTGGCCTCCAATCCGGAAGAAGCCACCTTCGCCGTGTTGGCATTTATCGGTCCCAACAAGGTCACGGAACTGCCGGTAACCGAAGGACCGATTTATCAGCCGAATATCGATGAGAGCATTGGGATGGCTCTTCTGAAGGTGGGCCGTGTTCCTCCGCAACTGCACCCGGTTGCATTCGGGTATAATTTCACGATGGCCGCCGACAATACGCTGAATCTCGCAAATGAGATTTTTCCCGGTGATGAGGTCGGTGTGTACGCCACTCTTCAGGAATTTGTGCAAGCCGTTCCGGTGCGAGCCTCGATTATCCGCCCCTATGTCCGCAAAGGAATAGTCAGCGCGATTTCGTACCACGATGACAAGGAAGCCTTCTATTTTCTTGATCTCGTCGGATTTTCGGGATACAGCGGCGGGCCGGTTTTCCGCTGGGAGAATGGAGGGGTAATTGGAATCGTCACAAGTCTGGAGGCTCGCCAACAGCACATTGAACAGGAAGGCGATGAAAGCCCTGTAGACACCTATTGGATGCATGGAGTCCGTGCCGTTCCGATTAACCGATGCATCCAGGAACTGTTGAGTCGGGGCGAGACGGTTCGATTCATCGATCCGAATACCGGGGAACGATTTCAGTATTCTTACGCGAACGGCCGTCAACCGGCAAACGAATAATCGGGCCGCTCCCGACTGGTCATGATCGGCTTCCTCTTGTAGACTCATCGCGGGTACAGAAGAATCGGAGCGCCCGGACTGGAGAACAAAATCATGAAATGCCCCTATTGCGGCTCCAACGACGACCAGGTTGTCGATTCCCGAAACATGAACGAGGGGGAGATTATCCGTCGCCGCCGCAAGTGCCTTTCCTGTCAGAAACGGTTCACGACTTATGAACGGATCGAAGAGATTCGCCTGATGGTGATCAAGCGGGATGAACGTCGCGAACTGTACAGCCGGGATAAGATTATCAAGGGGATCCGTATTGCCTGCCAGAAACGCCCCATCTCGGAACAGCAGATTGAAGAGCTTGCGCTGACAGTTGAACGAACGTTATTTCGGTTGAATGAGCGCGAGGTTCCCACCTCGGTAATCGGTGAAGAGGTCATGCGCCTCCTGCATGAGCTGGACCAGGTTGCCTATGTCCGGTTTGCATCGGTCTATCGGCAGTTCAAAGACATCAACCAGTTCCTGCACGAACTTCGCCACATGATGGAACCGGTGGATTCGGAGAGGAAATGATCGAACCCATTCAGCCGCATGATCGGTTCTTTCGCAATGTCTTCTCCAACCGGGAGACAGTGGAAGACATCGTTTTCAACAACCTTCCGGAGATCGCAGCGCACCTGATGCCGGGGACGTTCGAGAACACCGATGAAACCTTTGTGAATGAGGAATTGCGGAAATACGTTTCGGACCTGCTGTATCGGGCCAAGCTCCGTGACGGAGAAGAAGCATACGTTTACATTTTGTTTGAACATAAAAGCCACCCGGAACCGCAGGTGGCGTTTGACCTGCTTCGATACATGGTGCGGATCTGGGAGAGATTTCGGGAGGAGGAGACACAACGCTGGTTTCCGCACATCATCCCGATAGTGTTTTATCACGGGAAGGAGGAATGGAAAGTCGGGACGAATTTCGCGGTGCTGTTTCGACGGATCGAGGGATTGAGGGATTTTGTCCCATCGTTTTCCTATTGTCTGTACGATTTGTCGCGGTATGATGAAGAACAGATTCAAGGGGCGATCCTGTCACGGGTGTTTCTGCTGTTGATGAAGCATATTTACAAAGAGGATTTTGGAGAGCGGTTTCTGCGGATATGTGCGCTGCTGGGGACCTTGGGTGAGAAACGAAACGTTTTTGATTTTCTCCAAACAGCAGTAGAATATATTTTGGCGGCGACGGAGAAGATCACGGAAGAGCAGTTGCGGGAAGGTGTAAAGAAGGCATTGCCGAGTTCAGGAGACGAGATCATGCCGACCTTATACGAACAAATCTTAGAGCAAGGCCGGGAGCAAGGCCGGGAGCAAGGCTGGGAGCAAGGCCGGGAGCAAGGGCGAGAGGAAGGGTTGAGGGAGGCAATCCTGTTAGCGCTGGAGCTGAAATTCGGGGATGAGGGATTATCGCTGGCTCCGCTTGTGCAGAAGATTGACACGATTGAGAAGATGGAAGAGATTAAGAATGCGTTGCGGAAGGCGGGGACGCTCGACCAGGTGAAATCGTTGCTCTGAAGCAATACTTTCTCATGCCACTTGCATGCCGGTTTCCCGAATTGCCGACCACAGGACTTTCTTGACCATCCCTCCTGGACTTTGGTACTCTCCCCAATATTTTAAGGTGTGCAAATTCCACCTGGTTCGGCAGGAAGAAACATGAAATGGATCGTTGAACCATCCAGAATTTCCGGGATCGTCCAGATTCCGGGATCGAAATCCCATACCATTCGGGCTGTGGTGATTGCGTCTTTGGCAGAAGGTCGATCCGAAATCTTCCATCCGCTGGATTCGTTGGACACTCGGTCTGCTGTGAGCGCTTGTCAGGCTCTCGGCGCACGGATTACGTGCTCCGAGAATTGTTGGAGTGTTGAAGGCACCGCCGGTGCTCCTTCTGTTCCCGATAATGTAATCGATGTGGGCAACAGTGGCACCACTCTCCGTACCACACTCGGCATCGCGGCACTCGCGGAAGGATATTCGGTATTTACCGGCGACGCCCAGATCCGATCCCGGCCCATTGGGGCGTTGGTCCGTTCTCTTTGCGATCTGGGGGCGCACGCCTTCACAACGCGCGGTGGGGAGACCGCGCCAGTTGTGGTCGGAGGACGGATGCAGGGCGGTGAAACCTCCATCGAATGCCGAACATCCCAATATCTGACCAGCCTTCTGATCAACTGCCCGATTGCAGAGATCCCCTCCACCATCCACGTCCCCCTGCTGAATGAGAAACCGTATGTGGAAATGACCCTGTGGTGGCTGGATCGGTGCGGAATCCGCGTGGAGCGTGAGGAATTCGACCACTTTGCGATCCCCGGCGGGCAGCGCTACCCTGCATTCTCGCTCACCATCCCGGCGGATTTTTCATCCGCGACTTTTTTTCTCGTCGCGGCAGCAATCACCGGCGGGCCGGTGACTTTGCAGGGATTAGACATGAGCGATACCCAGGGCGACAAGGCCGTCATCGCCATGCTGAAGGAAATGGGCGCACAGGTCCGGCATCACGAGGGCGGTGTGACGATTGAAGGCGGGAATCTCGAAGGCCGCGAATTCGATCTGAACGCAACGCCGGATGCACTGCCGGCGATGGCCGTTGCAGGTGCGTGCGCCACAGGTGAGACCCGACTGGTCAATGTTCCGCAAGCCAGGCTGAAAGAAACCGACCGGATTCGCGTGATGTACGAAGAACTGACAAAAATGGGCGCCCGCGTTGAGGAACTGCCGGACGGCCTGGTGATTCACGGAAGTGCACTGCATGGCGCGGTGGTAGACGGTCGCCACGATCACCGTGTTGTCATGGCCCTCTCTGTGGCCGGCCTGGCAGCGAAAGGAGCGACAGAAATCGAGACGGCGGAATCGGCTGCCGTGACATTTCCAAACTACCTGGAATTGATGCAGACCCTGGGAGCCAGGGTCTCTCCATCCGATATTCGACAAGTCTGAATCCATCGATGGATCTGAGCCATTTATCAGGAAAGGAAATCCGCCATGTTAGGTAACAGTTTTGGTCGAGTGTTTCGTGTATACGCGTGCGGCGAATCTTATGGAGAGGCGTTACAAATCATTGTAGATGGAGTGCCCGCGGGCATTCCGTTAGCCGATGCGGACATACAAAAGGAACTGGACCGCAGGCGTCCGGGCCAGAGTAAACTCGACTCCCCACGAGGCGAAACCGACAAGGTGAAAATCGTCGCCGGTCTCCTGGAAGGAATCACGACCGGCGCGCCGGTCGGTATGATTATCTACAACGTGGACCGGCAGCAGATTCATGTCGATCAATACCGCGCCGTAAAAGACATCATGCGTCCGGGCCATGCGGAACATACGTATTTCTATAAATACGGTCAACACGCGGATTGGTGCGGGGCGGGGCGGTCCAGCGGACGGGAATCCGCCTGCCGGGTCGCAGCGGGTGCGCTGGCGAAACTCCTTCTCGCCAGAGAGAACATCCAAGTAGCCGGATATGTGAAAGAACTTCATGGCATCAAGGCCCGTGAGGTAACCTTCGATGAAATCCTGGAGAACGGCGAGAAAAATGAGATCCGATGCCCCGATCTCGAAACCGCCGAGAAAATGATTGCTCGATGCCTCGAAATCAAAGAGGAGGGCGATACTGCGGGCGGAGTTGTAGAGATTCGCGCGCGGAATGTACCGCCGGGATTGGGAGAACCGGTATTCGATAAGCTCTCCGCGACTATCGCACACGGGATTATGAGCATCGGTGCTGTGAAAGGATTCGAGATCGGCGCCGGATTTGCAGTGACCAAGATGAAAGGTTCCGAATGCAACGACATCCCCTGCGTCGAGAACAACCGGATCCGGTTTAAGACAAACCGATCCGGTGGGATTGACGGCGGAATCTCGAACGGTGAAGAAATCATTGTCCGCATGGCAGTAAAGCCCACATCCACGATCTCTATCGAGCAGGACAGCGTGAACATGCCGAAACTGGAACACGCGAAATTAGCCGCCATTACACGGCGCGATCCAACGATCTGCGCGCGCATTGTCGCTGTCGGAGAGGCCATGATCGCCATCGCGCTGGTGGATCACCTGATGATGTGGCGTGGGTACGACTCCATGCAGAAATTCGATCATCCCTGGAGAAAACTGACCGAACCGCAACCTCCCTGGGGGAAGTGATTGTAGATTGCGGATTGCGGATTGCGGATTACAGCATATCTCGAGCGGAGCGGGGTTCATGGCTGATGCGGCTGAGCTCTTTCACAAAATCAGAAACATCCACTCCGTTCTTCTGCGCCTCACGCACATGAATCCAGGCGATGGGGTATCGTTTTCGCATGGCCAACGCAACGGCCAGATTGTAATGGGCCAAACCGTGTTTTGGATCGACTTCGACAGCCGTTTCCCAATGCTGGATCGCCTGTTCCAGTTCTTTCCGCTTGTTGTAGATAAGACCGAGACGGTAATGCGGTTCGGCGCTATCAGGACTGAGATCGAGCGCCGTCTTGAGATCGCTTTCGGCCTCCCGATCGCGTCCCCACAGGAGGTGGATCTTGCCGGAAAGCAGGTGAAGGGAAGGATCGTCCGGGTCCTTTTCCAGGGCCGCTTTGACATGCTTGATCGCCCGGTCGTATCGCCGCATCTGGCAGTGCAGTTCGGCCAGCCGCCGTTCGATCCGGGACCCGCCGACCGAGAGATCTCTCAGCTTCATCAGAATCTGAAGCGCTTCCTGGTCCCTCTTCTGCGTCTGATATAACAAGCTCAGATTGTAGGCCGCTGCCAGCAAAGACGGATCTGTCTTGAGAGCCTTCTTGTACCAGGACTCTGCCTCATCGAAGACTCCCTTTGCTTCCAGGGCCGCGCCCAGGTTGCAGTGGGACATGGCATTGGATGGATCGCAGAAAACCGCTTTCCGAAACGAGTCCACGGCCTGGTCGTATTGACGCTGCCGGTAATAGACCGCCCCGAGGAAATTGAGCGGTTCCACCCGCAACGGGTCCAGTTCCGAGGCTTCTTTGAGGGTTTTCAGCGCCTCATCCATCAGCCCCATATCCATCAGGGAGACGCCTTTATTGACCAGATCGGTCACCGTGGCGGTACCCGGTTGACAGGACGTGAAGAATTGCCCGGTCACGCCGGTATACAGGTCCCCCAGGATGGTCCGGCAAGCCCAGAAATCCGGCGGACGCTGCCCGGGGCGTTTCGCAAGACAATCCTGAACAAAGCGGTCCAGTTCGGCGGGAACAACCGGATTGAGTGAGCGAAGGCGCGGCGGCATCTTCGTCAAATGCGCTCGCACGTTTTCTTCGACCGTCTTCGCATCCTCAAAAGGCTTTTGCCGCGCGGTCAACTCATACAACACGCAGCCGAACGAATACACATCCGAGCGGACATCCACATCGGTTCCGCAGCGGCACTGCTCCGGAGAGATGTAGGCCGGAGTCCCGTGCAACCGTTCCGCCATGGCCTCAATATCCGCCTCGGTTGGAGCGCCGCCGGGAGCCGTCGGAACCACATCGGCTCGTATCTCCGAATGCGCCAGCCCGAAATCCGTGATCTTGACGGTTCCGTCCGGTGCTAACAGCAGGTTCTCCGGCTTGAGATCGCGGTGAACGATGCCGGGCACACAGTTGGATGCATGGATCATCCCATCACAGACCTGCATCGCCAGTTCCAGCGTCTCC
>JAKPYU010000648.1 GCA_029568995.1 Candidatus Omnitrophota bacterium
TGGCGATTGCGGCATACCCGCGACTGAGCCATAGTCGGACCCACGGGGCGAACGCCGATCCGCCGCCGCCGTGGATGAGGACCATCGCGGGGACCTTCTCGCCTGGGTTGGTTTTGGGCAGGCCGTAATAAGCAAAGATTCGTGTCGGATTGCCCTTCCACGGAAGGCCCTCATAGAAGATCGCCTTCACCTCATCTGTGCAGTGCTCGGGATCGTCGTAGACTTTCGGCGCGACGGAAAGGGCTTTCATGTCCCAGGGGATCGGCTCTGTCGCTGCGGTGTTTGAGCCTATTGAAAGACCGATAGTCAAGGCAACGATGGTGCAAACGGGTACATGTCTCATGGAATGCTCCTGGTTCGTATGAGGGGCCGATTCGTTGAAGGATGGTATACGAACGATTGCAGATATCAATCCTTCCGGGAACGTGGCGGGCCAAGTGTGGATGGGCTTGAGTTGGGACGACGGATCAACCCCACCCTACGCCCTCCCCAGGCTTGGGGAGGGAAAGGGGCGAAGCGACGTGGTGGGCTACCGCTGCGCGGTTGAGCCCACCCTACATCCTATCAAGCCCACGCTGCACAGACAAATGGCTATTCACCAGAAAGAGCAACGGTCGATTCACCCCTTCGAACGAACATAGATCACGCCGGGGCTGATTACACCATTGGATGGTTGATAGATTGTCTCTTCCGTGGATGGAATTGGTCCAAGGAAGAATATGATGAACTCATTCTTCTCCAGTTGGCCGTATATGTTTTCATAGATTCTATAATCCGGCTCAACGGGATGTCGTATTTTTGGTTCGTTATCCCAATAGATGAAACTCCCCATGCAAGAATAATTGGCAGGCAGGATGTTCAGCACCACTGTCTCACTGCTTGAAGGATCGACGTTAATCCTCATCCCGAACGGATCTGTTGGAAGGGAAGACAGGTAGGAGATGGGGGTTGTCAGGGGCGCAAATGTGGCGCACGTATCGTAACCCAACTTTCTCTCGAGACCGACAGAGTTGAAGTAGTCCCTGATGCGATTCTTACCCTCCTCTGTCTCATAATCCATTTTGTCGATCAGCAATACCCCTTTGTCGATAACCAGGGCATGAATGCCGGTTTCCAGAGTATCCAGGGAAACCTGACCGTGAGCCATCTTTGCCCGGACCTGAGCGTCCAGAAATCTCGGCACGGCGATGGCGGCCAGGATGCCGATGATGGCGACGACGATGAGGAGCTCGATCAAGGTGAAGGCACGGTGTTTCACGATCTAACCTCGCAATATCCCGCGCTTCTTTCCTGCATGGAAGACGAAAGGGACCGACCTTTGGGAGGCTTCAGATACCCCTCTTGGCACGACATCATTTCGCCGTTGGATAGTAAGCCATTCGAGGGATTGTAGTACGCCTGGTCAGCGCGCATCCATTTCTGGTCCGGTCCACAGCTTCCAATTACCCAATCGGATTGCCTGAAATCATAACGACAACCATGTCCGACCATGGTCATCCCGGGCCTCCATGGCGGCTCATTATAGCAATAAGGAAATCTGTCTCGCATACGACCCAGCTCCCCTTCGGGAAAGAAAGACGGATCGGGTTGGAACACATCCGGTAGAACGCCGCTTATATAGGAAACAGGCGAGACCAACATGGCCCATGAATCCTTCGAATAGAGCTTGTTTTCCGGGTCCAATCCATCCGGTGGTACCGCGTGATTATCCAACCGATACATCTCGATTGCCATACCCAGGGAATGGAGTTCACTTTCGACCCTGGCAATCTTGGTTCGCACCAGGGCATTCCGGAGATTCGGCACAGCGATTGCCGCCAGGATGCCGA
>JAKPYU010000649.1 GCA_029568995.1 Candidatus Omnitrophota bacterium
GGCGCCGCTCCTCGCTGACTTCGGGATAGCGCAGGTTCAGCCGTTTCAGGGTGCGCACGACGATTTCCGAGACGGTCAGCCGGGTGAACCACTTGTTATCGGCGGGAACGACGAACCACGGCGCCCATTCGGTGCTGGTACGGTTGAGGCAGTCTTCGTAGGCATTCTGGTAATCGTCCCAGAATGCCCGTTCCTTGGCATCGGAGGTCGAGAATTTCCAGTTTTTCTCGGGCCGGTCGATCCGTTCCAGAAAGCGCTTCTTCTGTTCCTCCTTGGAGATGTTCAGAAAGAATTTCAGGATCACAACGCCATTTTCGGACAGATACTTTTCCATGTTGTTGATCTGCTCGTAGCGGCGTTTCCAGATATTCTCGCGGGCCGCTGGCGGGATTTTCTGATGGTCCAGCAGTTCCGGGTGGACCCGAACCACCAGCACTTCCTCGTAATAGGAGCGGTTGAAGATACCGATCCGGCCGCGCTCCGGCATCACCTTGTTGGTCCGCCATAGATAATCGTGATCCAGTTCATCGGCGGAGGGGATTTGAAGCTGTACACCTGGCAGCCCTGCGGATTGACGCCGGACATCACATGCTTGATGGCTCCGTCCTTGCCGGCGGTGTCCATGGCTTGGAAGATGAGCAGCAGCGCGTAGGTGTCCTGGGCGTAGAGAATATCCTGATACTCGGCCAGCTCGGCGATGTTTTGCTCCAGCTTTTTGCGGGCGTCCTTCTTGTCCTTGAAACCGGCGGTAAATTCGGGGTCGTAGTCCTTGCGCAGGGAAATCTTGTGACCGGGCGGCACCATGATGTGCTTCAGACGCAGCTCCAGTTCGGAATCTTCGGAAACCTGGACGGCGATCTTGCGGTTGGGGTCGAGGCGGTTTTTCATGTTATGACTCTCGCGCGGTTGGGTCAGGATCGAGCGGTCGGTGATACGGAAAAGTATTGATAACTTTAGCGGATATCCGCCGGTGCGATCACACGATAGATGATTTCAGTCCGCTCTCGATGAAGGTCGAGTCCCTATACTTCTTGCTAATCCCGACCGTTTCATATCGGGAATTCGCGCAATCGCCACCAGGAGAACCGACCCATGCTCAAACTGTACTATCACCCCCTCTCCACTTTCACTCGCCGCGTTCTCATCACGCTCATCGAAAAAGCGATTCCCCACGAATTGATTCCGGTCGACATGGCCGCTCGGGAGCACAAC
>JAKPYU010000675.1 GCA_029568995.1 Candidatus Omnitrophota bacterium
GACTGGTAAATCATGGTGTTCGGCATTGATCTCTTGGCCTCGATGGCCCACCATTCACACCAGTCTGTCATGGCCTGTGTATACCACTGTGTCATGTCGATGCGGTGACGCTGGCTGGTGTAAAACACCGGCAGCTTCATCTCTATCTCTTCAAATGAGGGGAGGTTCTCGTTCCAGGCTTTGTTGAGCCGGTCGATGGTCTCGTATTTCTTTTTCATGCTGTCGCGGAAATTCTTGATCGCGTATTCATCGCCACACCAGTATCCGATGTGAATGTGCATGTCCTCGCCGTGATATCCCCAATTGCCACCCGCCGGATATTGCGATTCACCGAAATTCCCGCTGGGGCCGAGGCGAACGCCCTGAAGGATATTCATCGGCTCGTAATGCTCGCCGAATGCCTTGAGGAAGCGGGTCACGTGTCGCTGATGATACGGACTCCAGATGCTCTGGATGGGGTCCGAGATGCCGTGTTCCAGGCAGACAAAACCGATGTTCTCCTTGCTCTCGGCAAACCAGTCGGGGAGCGCATAGGCGGAACCGACAATGAGAAGGGGAAACCACTTCATATCGTATTCTTTCAGAAGGTCGGTCACGGCATCGTAAGCGGACCAGTCGAATTGTCCTTCTTTCTCCGGCTCTACGATGTTCCAGCGAACATAGGATTCGATGGCATTAAATCCGAGCGCTTTCGCCAGTGCAACCATTTCACGTGCCGATTCAATAGACTCCAGTACTTCCTTCGCCCCGCCTCGGGTCGCCACACCGGCACCACAGACAATATCCATCGGGCGATCCAGGACAACCATCGGTTTGACATCCACCGGGATCGAGTTTCTCGCGGCGGTCCATTCGTCCTCCGAAAAAGAACGGTGCATCTTGATGGATTTCAGGAATTGCAGACTCGCAATAGACAAATAAAGGGAGTTCTCGCTTTGCCGGTTCCCCCTTCTGTTCGCATACTCGAAAAAGGCGCTCCGTGTTCTGAGTGTATTCAGGCGTGTGTAGGAGCATTGCCGACCGCCATCCATCCCCCGATGTCTGGAGGATCCCCGCGCAGAGAGTTGCGGGGCGATGATTCCAGCTCCTTCATCGTAGAATTCAATCTCCAGAACGAAGTTTTCCGGGAAATTCTTCTCCGCCTGTGCAAAACGGAATACCATCGTCTGGTCCCGATAGGGATCCATGGGGGACTTCACGACAAGCAGAGGAATGCCTTGCCGTTCTTCGATGGAACACTCCTGGCGATTCTCCAGAATCAGGACTTGGTCCGACTCTATTTTCGCCGCATCGAAAAGAACCTGCGGGGATTCTCCGGCACAGAGAAAATTCACTGCAAAAACAAAAACGATTGCCAGACAACAGAGAATACGGAATGCGCGCATAATCGCTCCTTCTGGATGGTTTCGATCATTGTCGCATAGCAACAAGGATGCACTCTCAGCACGCCGAGAGTGCATCCGAGAAGATTCATGAGTTATGCCAGAAACGCCAAAATGACCAATCAATATATCATTCGGACACGGATGACCGATACCGTAGTCTACTCCTGCCCCTTGCGCTCTTTGAGAATCTGCACCATTTCGCGGATATCCTGCCATCCCCGGATGCCGACGTAGAAAACCAGAAGAGCGTACCAGGCAATGGAAGCGTACAGTATGATTCTCCAGAACCATTCGAGTGTCATCAGGCAGCCTCTCCTTTCACAACGGTTCGATTCGGCCAGAGGATGGAGCCGACGATCATCCCCAGCGCGGCCAAAGCAAACGCGCCGATTCCCGGAATCCAGGGCGGCACGGTGAAATCTTTGAACATCAATCCAAGCGCCAGGAAAGTAATCGGTCCCACCGCGCCGCACAGCAGCGCGGCGAATGCACCGCCGGTGCTGGCTTTCGGGAAGTACAATCCTCCCACCAGCAGGGTGAAAATACTGGCCAGGTAGATATTCCCGGTGATGGCCAGGTAATCCCAGGCGGCTCCTTTGAGGGGATACAGCAGCCCGAAGAAGACCAGGAACGCGCCGATGGCAATCACGAGGGAACGGGTGATCCAGATTTCCGTGACAGGTCGAAGCGGGCGTTTAATAAGGGGTCGCGTGATGTCGTTATAGATTACGGAGGCCCAGGTCAGCAGGTACGCGCTGTCGGTGGACATTTCCGCAGCCAGCATCCCGGCGACCACCAGCCCCAGAATCCCGGTCGGCAGGATCGTGCCGATATAGATCGGCATGGCGGCAAGAGAATCCATCCCCGGCTGCAAGTACTTGTCACCGAGGACGGCCAATGCGCCGACAGCCCACAGGCCCGGCAGGCCGAATCGGCCCACATAATAAAAGGCCGCCGTGGTATAGATCTTCCGTCCGGTCTTGGCATCTTTCGCGGCCAAAACGCGCGCAATGTTGGTTTGCCAGGTGCTGATTGCGCCGATGGCGGTCAAGGCCTGCCAGAACAGCCATCCGCCACCTTGCCCTTCGCCCAGAAGCGGAGTGAATCCCGCATCCCCGTGGTACTTCCTCACAGCGTCGGCTAACGCGGTCCAGCCGTTCGCGTGCAGCACAAACACGGAGGTGATCACAATCCCGATTCCCAGGAGAATGAACTGCAAATAGTCCGTGATCAATACGGACAACATCCCTCCGGCGACCGTATAGACCAACGTCAACGCCAACAGCGAAATCATCACGATTTCAAGATAATTCTCCGGCATCCCCACGCAATACACGAGAAATTGTCCGCCCAGTTTCAGGAAGATTCCCATGTTGAGAATGCCGCCCAAGGCGATAAAGACACCGGCAAGCCAGCGGACTTTCAGGCTGTACCGAGTCTCAAACAACTCCGGGATGGTCATCACACCGGCTTCCCGCAGCGGCTTGATGATAAATCCGGTGATTCCCAGAAAAAACGCCGCCAGGCAGAACAGAATGCCGGGGATCATTCCAGCGAATCCGTTCTTGTACCCCAATTCGGCGGTATACATGACGGTCACAATGCCGAGTTCGGTTGCTGCGAGTGAGGCCACGCCCAGGTACGTATCCATGGCCCTACCCGCGACAATGTAATCTCCTACATTCCCCAGGTAGCGCCGCATCCACAGCCCCGCCACCACCGTAGCAATGAGATAAATGATCACAATAGTCCAATCGAGCGTTCCGAAGTTCATAGGCCAGGATCTCTTTTCTTCAGAATGGGGTGACTTGGTCCGTGGATTTTCGAGAGTGCCGGGGGCTTTGTCAACAGTGGATCATGGAATTGCGGATTGTGGATTTCGGATTGCGGATTGAAAAGAAGAATAAGGAATCAAGTTACCGGGAAGATAATGCCAGCTGGAAAGACCCTCACCCTAACCCTCTCTCGGAGGGAGAGGGAATCGCTATGCGCGGTCCTCAATCCCCAATCCCCAATCCCCAATCCCCAATCCCCAATCCCCAATCCCCAATCCCCAATCCCCAATCCCCAATCCCCAATCCCCAATCCCCAAT
>JAKPYU010000687.1 GCA_029568995.1 Candidatus Omnitrophota bacterium
CCCAGAATCACGCTCCGGAGTCGAACCGGGCTGATGATGAGCAGGTCCCAGGTATCTTTTTCCCGCTCCCGGGCGATGCTGCTCGCGGCAATTCGCCCCAGTCCCAATAGAAAGAGCAACTGCATCATGGCGCTGGGGAGAAAGATCTCTCTTCCCATGCCGGGCCGATACTCCCCGGCATGGCGTGTTATCGTCCCCCAGGTCTGCGTGAACACCAGCGCAAACACCAGCAATCCCAGCCCCAGGTGCCACAACGACCTTGGCCGCCGCAACAAGTCCCTGCATTCACGCTGGACAATACACCACATCGTCTATTCTTCCTGTGTTATAGAAACATTTTCCCATACTGCCGTACTGTGGAACCACCGGCAAGATGCCGGTTCTGTCTTCTTCTTTGTGCCTTCGTGTCTTTGTGGTTTTCTTCCGTTCGCCTGCATAATTCCATCGGCCTCCTTCTCTCTCTTCCTCATTCCTCGTAACGATCAATCTGTCTCTGCGCCGCGTAAAGAAATAGAACACCAAGCAGCACAATGAACACAGAGTGCGTAATGACTCTAACCATCCAATCGGGGTCGCCAATTCTCTGACTTACACCGTCCCTCACAAGAAGAACGAACGGGCTGGACCTCGCCAATGTATTTACGAAATCTCTCACGATTAACCCGTATCCGTAGGGCTTCGTGATCAGGCCCACGACACCGTCCAGCGCGAATGTCCCCAGGCAATGAATAAGGACAATTCCGAAAGTCTGCGCGTGTGCCCTGGCGCTGTCTTTCGTGCGGCTGGAGAAATAAACGCCGGTGCTTATGTAGAATACGATGCAGGAACCAAGAAGCAGCATCGTACAGACCAGCTGCAATCCGTATCCCGATTCGAAGAGCGCCTTTCCAGCCACTATGCGTTCTATCCGCAACGATCCGTATAGGCCAAGGAAAAAGGAAACCGTGCAGCACAGCGCATATTTCAATTCCGCATGGGTTTTCCCCATAATGATATTCCGAGAGGTACACGCCGAGGTCCGCAAGACATCCCAGGTCTTGCGACCTCTCTCACGGGCAATGGCGCCTGCCGGACCAGCCGGCACAAAGAAGAGAAT
>JAKPYU010000710.1 GCA_029568995.1 Candidatus Omnitrophota bacterium
GCGCCTTCGACATACGCGCTGTCTGTCTGACGCTCGCCTCCGTGGAACCAGCAGACAAGAATATCGCCATTCGGACATTCGACAATACAGGAACCATGGTTATGGATGTCCTCACCGGGGAAGATCACCTCCGCCTGATAGTACGGATCTTCCGCAGCAGAGACTATTCCACTCGACAATAGCAGGGTTGTGCAAAGTGCTAAATAGAATAGATACTTCATCATTCTTCTCCGAGTACTTTATGTAAATCGCGCAGGCGACCCGCCTGCCACGATTCGTTGCCAACCACACGAAGATGCATCATTCTCCAGCCTGGATCCATTCTTCATTGAAATGGGCATACTGTATCGCCTTGGTATTGTAGCTCCAGGTCGCGTGCAGCGTTCCGTCCTTGGCCTGGATAATCGACGGATAATCGAACCGTTCATTCGGAACCTTGGCGACATGTCGGGTCCATTTCCATGTCTTGCCCTGGTCCTCTGAAATTGAGACGGCAAGGCTGTCGCGCGGATCGTCCTCCTTGTCATTGTAGATCATCAGCAGATGCCCGTTGCGAAGCAGGAGGGCCTCGATTCCCGCACCGGGGTGTGGCAGATCGGTCAATGTAATCTCGGACCAGGTCATGCCGCCGTCATGCGACTCGCTTCGCTTGATCCGTTTTTCGCCGGAACGAAAGAACGCGATCAGGCTCTTGTCGGGTAGTTCAACGACTGTCGGCTGTGTCGCACCGCCGCCGGGCACAACTCGCGAGGTGATCCAGGTCTCCCCGCCGTCGCTTGTCATGACCATGGCGGGGTAACTGAAGTTTTCGTTGGAGACAGGCAATAGTAGCGTTCCATTACTGAGAATCAGCGGATGCGCCCGGGGCATCCAGCCGAAGCGACGCGCAAACGGATCACTGAGTCGATCCAGTCGGCTTTGGATTCGTTCCAGCGCTCTCTCGTCACCTGCGGCCCGTTGTCGAAGGGTTTCAATCCGTTTCTGTATTTCCTCATCCAGTCCGTTCGGACGGATGATGAGAATACTTTCCCGGTCCCAGCGGGGAGGGCCGGATTTTTGATAGTCGGACGAGATTTTGAAATTGAGAATGCTGCTTCCCCAAGCATGATCCGGCACACAGGTCAGGGTCGGATGGAATAACCACAGCCGTTCTTCGCGGTCAATCACCATGCAGGGATTATTATCGGAAACGCCATACGTGTCGGACATCACAAAGGGTGTGGACCAGGCATCCGCTCCATTGAGTCGTCGCGCGCCACCGATTCGGACATCATCGCTCTTGTCCCGGTTCGGCCCCTTGTAGAAATAGTCGTCTCGCACCGGGCCGTTTTCGTACCAGACCGCCAGCAAATCCCCGTTCGGACATTCCACAATACAGGATGCATGAACATGCCCGTGGCTCTCCTGGACGGGGTCGAAAATCAGCTGTTCTTTATATTGCGGTTCCCCTGTTACACAATTCCCGATGAAAAGGAACATAGTCAAGAAGAAGAAGATTGGCTTGTGGATCATTCGTCTCGCCTCCGAATTGGTATATTGTGCCGGAAGGGCACTGGAAGTCGGTCCATTCTAAAATGAAGTGCGCCTCCATATTTGGCCGCGATTCTTGTATCACAGACCATGGTGTCCTCACTCGGACCGCGCGGTCCACGGCATTTTGTCCTTGCGCATCAGCCAGATTTCGAATAACCCGGTTACGCGCATCTTTGGAGACTTGCTTGTGAGAGATATTTCCACCTTTCCGTCCCGCGTAACCGTCTGCGGTATGTCGAATTCGCGGAATTGCACATCCCCTTTGGGGATCGGGAATCCTCCGCTGATTACCTCGCCATCTGCGGTCAGTCCTTGTTCCAATTCCACCCCTTGAAGCATGTCCACTTCTTCCTCTACATGAAGCCCCACAGATATTCGAACAACATACTCCGCATTGGGGTCCAAATCATCATAGGTAAAGGTTACGCCGCGATCTGCACGCCCGAATGAGTAAGCAAGATTGTAATGAGACAGTTTCGCGGGACCGGGAAATGGGGCGAATCCCCAGAGCGCTTCTCCATAAATCAGGTGTTCCGACTCGTTAGGCCATCCGACATCATCATAGAATCCGCCTTCACCGGGGTCTTCATAATGCAGAACGGTCTCGACGGCGTTTCGGATCTGCTCATCCTTCTTGCTGTCCAAAGCCATCTGAAGAGTCTTCTTCCACCACCCAATCTCCGTCAGATCCAATCCCTGATCGACTATAAAGACGACCGGTTCGCGATACCCGATCACTTCGTTTGACTCTTCTCCGCGCTCTTTCGCTTCCTCCTTGATCGTCTTCATGGCGGCAGTCTCCAACGGCTGGTTGAGAATCTTCAGTGCTTTTGTCACATCGCGTGACGGATTAGAGGATTGTCTTGCACGCTCCAGAATGGGGATCGCTTTGTCCTTGATCTTCTGCCCTCTCTGGACCAACATCTGAAGATACAGGTCCATCAGGGCTTTCTCCGTAATGATTCTCCACCGGTAGTCGTTACGCAGAAGATTAGCCGGAATCTCCTTCCCACCCGAACGAAGGAGATTGACCGCTTTCGTAATGCCGGGATTATCCATCAAGGGTTTTTCCAGGGTTTCTTCCATGAGGAAAATCGCCTCGGCGATTTCGTCCTGTGCTTCGGGACCGAACCAGTACCGGCAATACTCTCTGGTAATCGATTCGGCATCCTGATAGGGATTCCAGAGAAGACGGTACCAGAACCACTTATTGAAATCGTCGTGCATACCCTCGGTATAATGTTTATCGCCGACGGAATAATGCAATATCTCCTGTGCAACTTTATGGAAATTCCGTGGACGGGCATTCCAGGATCGCCGGTCATAGACCGCCGCCAGGACAATATCAGGCTGCGGTACCGCATACTGAGCCTGCATCCAGTGAGTGATGTCACTGTACAGTGCGATGGTAGTTGTTCGGGGTAACTCATGGAACATATACTTCATGTAGTTGCCTAAAGCGCCAAATCCCTCATATTCAAACCATTTCGGATTGACCGCCCCCCGAATATACGTCTGCATTTCGTCCGCGCCGGGGCCGTACCGAATGGCGTAGAGCCAACTGGAATCCTGGCTGTTCAGGTATTCGAATATGGCCTGATTGCACTCATTTGTCAGGTCCTGGTTCGTAGCCATGATCTTGCAGTTCGGATGATACTTGTGCAGAAGATCCGCGACTTCATGCAGAAGTCGAATGTAGGTATCCCCCCAGGGCATACATTTCTCGCAGCGGCAGCCGCCCTCATCGCCGGAATTAGTTGTGAAGAAATCATAGTCCGGGGCAGACTGGAACATCTGTTCGAACGATTCAAGCAGGGCCTTCCGCGCCTCCGGGACGGAAGGGCAGACGTATTGCCGCGAACGTCCCCCGTCCGCTGCCCATTCCCGTGGGAATCCCGGCGATTCGTCGGCTTTCGGCGGCATCTCGTTCAGGGTTCTTCCGAATGCGGTCATCATGCCGTAGGTCGAACGCATTGCAGCCGGGTCGCCCTCAAAGATATTTGTCCCCAGCAGCATCACGTCTTCCATGACTTCCACTCTTTCTTCATCAGTCTGAGGCCGAAGATTGCCGTATTGCCTCGCTCGGCTGCCGGGTCCCGACGGTTGTCCTCCCCGGATGAAGAAGGCTGGTTTCTCGCAGGCTTCCACACACGGAATCAGCAGGGCATCCGCGTTGTAGGTCATCGCCCGCAACATCCAGCCCACACCGTAAAGCGTGCCCCGTTCGTCAGTTCCGGCAATAACAACAACTCTCTTACCGTCCACGATACCGGATTTGACCGCAAATCCCTCGGGATGGATTATGTCGGAGTTCGGCAGGGTGGGGAGTGTGACGTCCAGTCTCTGCACCAGGTCCTTCGCCAACTGATTCCCTTCGGATGTCCCCACAACAAAGGTCAGTTCGGCCTTTTCCATGAGCGGCCTTGCCCCAGCATCGTTCTCCGCAGCGATTTCTGCCGAAACCACGCTTCGCTTCAGAATACGCTTCTGAAGGATTTCCGCCGCTTTTCGCTCCGGCTGGGTGCTTTTCTCGCCTATGATAATGGCCACTCGGCTGACGGCGCAGTCTGGCGACGCTGCCGATGAAACAAATGCACAGAGGTTATATGCCAATGCAAGCGCGACTGCGACCCGCAGGGGAAAGAGAATGGCTTTGTGTCCGAACATGGCCGAGCCTCCTTATGCGGATGGAACGTCTCTTCGGAATCGGGAGCCGCCTGGTTCGACATCTCCATCAATGTTCAACCGGGGCCCGATTATGTCATGCAAAAGGGAGCATAACCCAGACCCCGGCAGGAATCAATCACCCGCTGCATCTTTGCGGGAACGGAAATTCCGACACGCACCGGAAATGTGGGGTGGATCTTGCGGCTTGAGGCGGTTTCAGGCGAGTTCAGGCGATTGACACAGAAAATCCACGAGCTGTATACTTTAGAAAAAGCGAGTGTGACTGGGGGTGTCATAACCAACGACCGCCGACCGGCTCTCCGTTCCTGGTGTGGCACAAAAATCCATACAAAAGGAGCAAGAACAACAATGTGCGGCATTCACGGAAAACGGGGGTTTACCCTGATTGAACTTCTCATCGTCGTCGCGATTATCGGAATCCTGGCCGCGATTGCGGTCCCGAATTTCATGAATGCGCGAATCCGTGCCAAGGTTTCTCGTGTGCAATCCGACATCAGCGCCATCTCCAAGGCGCATGAAATGTATTTCCTGGATAACAACACCTA
The DNA here is from genome assembly GCA_029568995.1 of Candidatus Omnitrophota bacterium. Lineage (GTDB taxonomy): Bacteria > Hinthialibacterota > Hinthialibacteria > Hinthialibacterales > JAKPRU01 > JAKPRU01. The sequence goes on from JAKPYU010000710.1 coordinate 4,767, forward strand.
TCCGCCGGAGTCCGAGGATGACATCTTCACCGGCACAAGAGTCCGGTCCAGTTGCGGATTGTTTTTTCTGACCGCCCCCATCGCCTACCTGTCTTCGGTTCCAAGCGATCCCTTTCAAGAGAGAACGATGACCTCCACAGAGGATTACCCCGCATCGTACGAAACCGGGGTCTATCGTCCTTACGGAACCAATAAGAATGTGGCCTACATGATTTTCTCACGGGCACCCGATCTGAACGAGGACGGATTGTGGTCGGCTGAACCGTTTGTGGGCGTGCAGCGAAACAACGGAACAAACAACACGTACGTTTCGACCAATGGGCTTGTCAGCTGGGGGGACATCTATTGGTACGGCGGCAATTCCTCAATAACCCGGAATCTGGTCATAGATGGAAGAACCTATAACGGGGGCTTTCCGCCGAATTTCAGAAACTGACGATTCGAAAACTGGAATTGGCCTAATGGATTGCTGTCCATCCTCACCCCCTGCCCCCTCTCCAAGCATGGAGAGGGGGAGAAAAGGGAGGATTCCAGCTCGTGGAGCGGCAATATGAAGGACAAGAGCGTCCATCAAGACCGTTCCACAAGGAAATCGGAGGAGCGAAAATGAAGACGATTGCAGTCTGCCTTTTCATCGCCTGCCTTTCGTGCCCCTTGACTGGAATTGCCAGGGAGAAATACGAAGAGGATACCATCCAGACATCGGATGGAGATTTGAAAATCACGTTCATTGGCCATGCAACATTGATGTTCACTTTTCAGGGGAAGATCATTCACGTGGATCCGGTCAGCCGGGAAGCGGACTATGCACAGATGCCCAAGGCGGATCTGATCCTGGTTACGCACGAGCACGGCGATCATCTGGACCCGGCTGCCATTCGGTCGATTCGAACGGACAAGACCATCGTGGTCCTGCCCCAACTATGCGCGGAGAAAATCCAGAGCGGAATCGTGATAAAAAATGGCGATGAGAAAGACCTTTGCGGGCTGCACATTCAAGCCGTGCCTGCATACAACATTGTCCACAAGCGGGACAACGGGCAGCCGTATCACCCGAAAGGGAATGGGAACGGATATGTCATTCAGTTCGGCGACAAAAAAGTCTATGTTGCCGGCGATACCGAAACCATCCCGGAGATGAAGAAACTGGAGGAAATCGACGTCGCATTTCTCCCCATGAACCTGCCCTACACGATGTCACCCGAAATGGTAACCGAGGCCGCGCAAGCGTTCAAACCAAAAATCCTGTACCCGTATCATTATGGCGATACGGACACGGATAAATTACTGAAACGAATGAAGGGCGTAGACGAAATCGAGGTGCGAATTCGCAACATGAAATAGCCGTTGCGGAATTGTGTCCTTGATCCTGTTGTCACTCGTGCAGTGTAAGGCGGGCGTGCCGATTGATAGTCCCGGCACGCCCACGATATCCTTCTCTGTGCGGGAACGTTTAGCGATTCCGCCTCTCTTCGCGTTCCTTTTGCCACTGCTCCTTGAGTTTATCCGCTTCCGTCTGCCATTTCTCTTTCTGCTCCGCCGTGAGAATGGCACCCGCGTCCGTACTGAATTTATCTGTCATCTCTTTGATTTTCCCCTTCTCCTCATCGGTCAGGGGCTGTTGCCTGGAAGAACGGCCCGCGAAGGGGTGAATGCCGCACGCGTAGGGAACGGTGACTTTCACCATTTTCTCTTTCTGCTCGGCAGTCAGCCCCAGGGAAGGCAAGACCCACAACAGGGCATTGCGGCCTCCCTCTTCCACAGCCCGATAGGAACTGGGAACTCTTCCGTTCAGAATCGGTTCGATGGACTTGATCTGCTCTTCCGAGAGAATTCCAACCAGCCCGGTTTTGATCCGCTCCGCGTATTTCTCTCTCTCCTCCTGCATCTTTCCCATGATGGCCTGACGGTCGTCTCCAGTGGCCTGGCCGATCTCCTGCATCCTGGCCATGTAGGCTTCGCCTTCCTTCTGACACAGCGCATCGACTTTGGCCGAAGTCGCCTCGTCCAGCAACAGAACAATATTGATGTACTTTCCGGTATCACCTACCATGCGAGCGGTAAAATCTCGCATACGGTCCGCCTGCGACCACCCGTTGGATACCACCATCGCCATCGCCAACAGAACCAAGCCGACTTTCATCCGCCGTTGGATCATGACTTGCCTCCTGTATTGAGGAATCCACACCGTGAAAGGTGTCTTTTACAATAAAACGGTCTCAAGCCCGTATGTATTGTGGCTGTCCGGAACGATACTATTGTCAGACAAATTGAAAGTCAAGCAACTTTATCGATATCCCGTAGTCCCTGGGGATACGACGGTGTCTCCGGCACCGGGTGAGTGTAGAATATGCTGAAATCGAGAGACTTATGCAATAATATCACCAACCATACTCCGCTGATCTTTAGGAACACCCGATGACCGATCGTCGCATTACCGTCTGCTTTCCCCCGCCGGAACCGGGGCAATTCATTGTTGTCAGTCCCACCTCCGTCTGTTACACGGAATCCTCCGATGAAGACCTGCCACCGTTCGTGCGCGGGGAACACGACTCTCCCTGGAGGGAAATCGAACGGCCCGTCGATCTCTTCCCCACAAATGATTTTTTCAATGACCTGCTGGAAATGTCGATAGGGAATGAGAGTCTATTGCAGTTTTTCATCCACGGCGGCGTCTCGATGTGGCAGTTCCTGCCATCCTATGTCTGGCGGGAATTCTTTCTGGCGATACAATTCATTGATATGGGCCTGGAGATTATTGAGCGTACAAGACCGGCTCGGATTCATGTTCTCACAACAACTCCACAATGGAACGAGGTCTGGATCGGCACCTGGCAGGCCCTGTGTCAGGCCCGTGGGATCGGCATCACTGTGGAAGAGACACCCTCCCGGGATCGGGGAAGTCTTTTCCGTCGGGCTATTCGTCCTCTGGCCAAGTCCCTGAAAATTCGAGAGATGCTCTCCGAAAAGGACGAATTCCTCTATCGCCGGGAACTGCGGTCCCTGGCAGAGCAGGCTAAAGAGAGAACCGGCGCCAATGGTCGCAACGAAGTGGGGAAGAAACTATTGTTCGCCACGCATTCCCGATATTGGTCGATCCGCGAAACCGGAGAACACAAAGAAAGCTACGACCTGATTTATTCCACAATCATTCGAGAACTGGGAGTGTTGGGTTGGGATGCCTTTGTCGGAATCGACTGCCCATACACCGGTCATGAGATTTGTCTTCAGAAACTGCGGGAGCAAATCCCTCACAGCAATCCGGAAATCATCTGGCGGAATTTCTATTCCTATGGAGGGTACTGCGAATCGAGAATGGGATTTATTGCTTCCAGGATAGCGTTCGCCGCAAAATGGCGAAGAATGCAAAACGATCTCGGCTTTCTACAACAATTTCAATATCGCAATACCCCCTTGATGCCAGCCTTAAGAGATATCCTGACAACCGCTTTTCTGAAAATCCTCCCGGAGTGTTGGGAAATGCTGCTGATCGCCCGCACCATGCTGGACCGGGAAAAACCGAATGCCGTGATGGCGACTTATGAGACCGGGCCGTTCCAGCGTGCCCTCCTGATCGCCGCGAAGGAGAGAGAGATCCCCACGGTTGGCCTGATGCACGGCATGATTTTTCGAAATCATTACGATTATTGCCATGAGCGTGTATTCAACGATAGAAGAGGAATCGAGGAAGGATTCATCATTCCGGATCGATTCTGTGTCTGGGGAGAATTTCATCGGCGGGTGTTGACGGAGAATTTCATCTATCCCAGGGATTCCGTTGTCGTGACGGGAAGTTGGCAGCACGAAGTCTGCGACCGGGAAGATATGAAGCGGAAAGCAGCAACCCTTCGCGATAAACTCTGCAAGACAGGGAACGAAAGGGTCATTCTGTTGGGGGGATGTGGGGAAAATGTGGCGGATTTCCTTTCAATATGCGTCGAGGAAGTTATGAAATGGGAGAATCACAGGATCATCGTGAAATTGCATCCGATCTGCGAGAGACTCGGATTGATCGACCGTTACGCGGACCTGGAACGTGCGGGTCTGCTTGCTCGCGGGGAGGATTTGCTGAGTTCGATTCTGGCCTCGGACCTGGTCATCAGCCAGGTCTCGACCACGATTTCCGAGGTCGTGTTGCTGGATCGTCCGGTGATTTGGGCCAATTTCTGGAAGTGCACGGGCTATGAAGCCTATCTGGACGACAGCGCGGTGCTTTACACCGAGACAAACGAGGAATTGACAAAATCCATCGAACAGGGTCTCTATGACGAACCGACAATATGTAGACTGGCGGAAGCCCGAAAACACATGCGGGTCAACTTCTTCGGCCCGGAAGAATGGATTCCTTCGAAGAATGTAGCGCGGACTGTAGATGACGGGGCAGGCAAATGAACCTTGGTTATCTTCCGATCCCCATCACGGCACACTCTCAAACCGCCTTTGGATGAACTCCAGGGAAGCGCGCTTGATATAGGGAATAAAATAGGCAGAACTGTAATGCCCGAACGGCAGGGCAATGAACTCCGGCCGTCCGAATGCCTCCCAGAGAAGCAGGCCGTTTCGATACGGCACGATGCGGTCGAGACGTGCACAGATCATCAACACAGAATCCGGGTCCGTATAAGGCGCAAAATCGGTCGTTTCCAGATCGACTACCGTCTCCAGCCAGGCGCGCAGTTGCTCCTCATCCATCCCCTCATTCTTCATCTTTTCCTCGCGGGTCTCGACAAAAAAATCCGAAACCAGCAGCATTCCTGCCAAATCACCACCCGCCAGGCAGATGACGTGTGCTCTGACATTCGGTTCCGCAGCCGCAAAAAATGTATTGCGAAATCCGCCGTTGCTGATGCCGAACGACGCAGTCCGCGCCGGGTCGATCTCTCCTCGTTGCAGCGCCCAGCGGTACGCGATCCGCGACTGGCGAGCCATCATCCGCCACCAGTAACCCGATTGATCCAGCTGTTTCGGTTCGCGGTCATATCGCTCCGGTCGATGAACCAGGCAAACTGCCATGCCCTGATCGGCAAAATGACGAGAGAAGATATTCTCCAGCTGCATCCCCCCGCCGGTGATCGGCGAATTCATCACCAGCGGGTATCCGGTACTCGGCTTTTCCCCTTTCGGCTCAAACCAGTCAACCAGGAAATCCGTGATTTCCTCCGTCCCAGGTGTGAATCGGTAACGGCGAATGGTGTATCCCTCAAAATCAGGCTTTCGGTAGGGATTCAGACCGATTTCCTCCACCGGGCAGGTTTCGGGAATGGCAAATTCCTCCGGGATACCGGATTTCCGCTGCCATTCTCGGGGAGTCCGTTGCGAGTAATGCAGAAAGAAAAGGACGTAAATCAGGCAGATCAGCAGAACGGTCCCAATCAGGCCCAGGACCCCGTAGATCAGAAGGACAAACCATCGCAGTAAGCGCCTGGGAAATGTCGTGTGTGTGACAGGTTCGTTCGGGATGGGAGTTTGCGTATTGGTTTGCGAGTGTTTCGGGTTTTCCAAGGGTATTGCTCCTATCGATGAATGCCTGCCGACTTGGGCAGGGAAGCCTCCACGAAACCGCATACAGACTTTGTCGGGGGCGAGACGCCCCCGTTCCCCTCATGCCCTCATTCCGGCGCAAGCCGGAATCCGGACTCTGCCACAATCTCCCATTCCGGCCAAGTCTTGCAGTGTTCGACACAGGCCGGAATCCATGCTGAGGCCATTTTGTCATTGTTGACAGATGGCCCCCGGGAAGGGTGCATTATGGAACCTTTTAGAACGAAGGTCAAAGTCCTGTTGAGTGTGGATGGAAATTTTGTTTATTTTCTAAAACCTTGCATATCAGCATATTACGGATACCACAGACTCTCTATTGGATTTGTCGATCATATTGGCATTCCTTGTGCTTATATTCTGATAACGTAATTGAGCGATGTTTTTTCATGATAGGGATATGTGATATTTGAAAGCACCGGAACGGCCTTATCCTTCCGGCTGCATAAATAGATCGGGGGAACGGCAGAGGGTGATTCCGTCGTCATCTTCTTGCCTTTCCTGATAGACCCGCACCACACCCACGTGATGACGGTGTCCCTGCCGTTCCCCATATCTTCCCTTAATTCTCCATATTACGGACAAAGTTGACAGACTGGACAGAAGAGCCACATCCCGGAAAGGCGTTTTCGGTCTCAAGAGACTTAAGGACTTTCGGTTGGAGCGCGTTTTTGTGTTTGCAGCCGGTCGGGTTCTATACCAGCATGGACTTGCTGCGGGTGTAAGAGAGTTTTTGTTCCACTTCGATGCCTTGCAGAACACCCAGGCTGATTTCGATATCCTCACGCGCCTCTTCGGGACTGAGCAGACCGATCACAACCAGGTCAATGGGCTTGATGGTGCTCCAGACAAAGCGTAGCGCGGGTGCCGGGAGGATTCGTCCGGCGGCTAATGGTTTGACACACATGATAGGCTTCGGCGATTCGTTGATCACACGCTGAAGCCAGTCGATCTCGACCGGGCACAAGAAACCATCCACGTTGTACGGATGGATATACGTGGCGAAATCGTATCCGGCTTTGTCACAGGTTGTGATCGTCTCCGGACGGTGGTTGGAAAGGCCCGGAACCATCCCAAGGGAGCGGATCAGCTCCGTGATCTCCTCCGCGTGAATCAGGCGACCTTCGCCGGCGACCAGGTGATTGTCGGTGTAGCACTGGTGCGGCATGCAGATTCTCGCCCCGTGATCCGCCGCCCAGCGAATCCCGTTCTTGGTTTCCTCGAAATCCTGGTTTCCCGGAGTGCAGATCCAGACAAACTCTACCCCCTTGGAGCGCTTGACTTGCGCAATGGCCGCCTCGGTTTTCTCATTCGGCGAGCTCATGATCGCGTTGATCCCGGCATCCGCCAGAGTCTCCATCACTTCGACGATCCGGTCTATCGTAAAATGCCGCACAAGGAAAGTATCCCGCGCCGGGCTGAAATGCGAATACCCAAAAAAAGTGTTCGTTCCGCAGATCAGACGGGAGATCTCAATGCCTTCAATCGACACTTTCGGGAAATCCATGGAGGTTCTGCTCCTTCGGGGTGGGGTTCCCGGATACTCCGGGGTGATCCCGAACAGCACGGGATCATGAGAGGGAATGCTAGTATGGACGGAATGGAGTTTCAAGCAAATCCATTCTATTTTATGCTAGGATAACGGACCGCACCGAGCAAATATACAGCCGATACGACCATGACCAACGATTGGTGGTTTCAATTCTTTTCCAGTCCCGATTACCTGAACCTTTATGGCGAAGCCACGAATGCGGAACGGACCCTCCTTGAACTCCAATTCGCCGAAAGTGCGCTGGAATGGAACCGAACCGGCTGGATTCTCGATGCTCCTTGTGGCCAGGGAAGACACACCTGGCACCTCGCGCGAAACGGATACCGAGTCATCGGCCTGGACATTTCTCAGTTCCTGCTGGATACGGCTCGAACCGCCAGGATGAAAGACGACGACCATCCGATCCTGATTCGGGCGCACCTGGCTCGCATTCCGCTTCGTTCGAACACCGTTCATTGGGCCATGAGTCTGTTCTCCAGCTTCGGATACGGCGAAACCGAGGCAGAGAATCTGGAAATCATGCGGGAGTACGCCCGCGTGCTTGTGCCGGGAGGAAAATTGCTGATCGACGTCATGAATCGGCATCACATTGTCCGATTTCTTTCACCGGTTTACCGCCACAAGAAAGGCAATCTGGCTGTACGGGAGGAACGGACGATCATCAATCGGGGCCGCCGACTCTCCAATTTGATCACGGTCAGCAGCCCCAACGGGGAACAGCGCCGATATCAGTATATTCCGTGGCTGTTCAATGGGTGGGAACTGGCCTGGATGGCAGAACAGGCCGGATTGCAGACCGTCAAGGTGTACGGCAATTTCGATGGACGCCCGTATACCGAGGACGGCGAGCGGGCCATGCTGGTCGCACAGAAATCGTGATCTCATCCCCCACTTCATTTACTGGATTCCGGATTTCGCCGGAATGACGACCGCAGGGGCAATTCATGAATTGTCCTTACACGAGGATTCTCCAGGTAGCATCTACGAAGACTTAATCCCCGGAGCATTACTTCCCCTTCGCAACAGCCGCCCGATGCGCGATCGCAGACCGAACACCTTGCCGTTTCTCAGGCGATCCACCTCCCGGCGCAGGCATTCACTCTCTTTCGTGAGTTTTTCAATCCGCGCATCTTTGTGTTCAAAATAGGTGTTCGGCACGAAGGTAGCCTCACAGAGCGCCTTCTCCATCTCTTCGAGAGCCGTGGGGTCATTCCGCAGCGATTCCCGGTCCGCAAACGCCCGAAGTGTCTCGCGTGGAATCTGGGGATACTTCGTCAGGCGCAGCAATGCCAGCCAGAACCGGTTGTACGGTGTCTCCTCCGCGATGGCCGCATGAGTTCCCTGCACATGCACCAGCGCATGCCCCGCCTCCTCCATCGCCCTGGTGATCGGATAGTTCCGATAAAACACCATCGGCCAGACATTCAGTCCGAACGGCAGCGGCAGGCTCAGCATCAGATCCAAACTGGCCCGAAGATCCTCCTCGGTCTCCAGCGGATTGGCGGCAAGAAGATCGTATAGCGGGTAGATCCCCAGGTCTCTCAAAACCTGCGCGGATTCCAAAACCTTGCGCGGATTCATCTTTCTGCCGTAAATCTCCCGAAGTGTCCGCTCGGAACCGCTCTGGATGCCGATATTGAGATGGATCAGCCCGATTTCGCGCAGCGGTTTCAGTATCTCCGGGTCGCACATATCCGGGTAGGCATACACCCAGAACGGAATGTCGATCTCCCGTTTGTATTGTTCCGCGAACGCCTGAATCCATTTCCGGTCGAATGTGAACACATCATCGTAAAACATCACCATGCCGGTATCCGGCTTTTTCCGCTTATACCCGGCCAGTTCTTCGATGACACTTTCGACGGATCGACGGCGAAGATATTTCCCCTTGCCCTGGGCGATTACATGACCGGTCGAGTTGAAGCAGAACGAGCAGCGAAACGGGCAGCCGCGCGAGGTCATGATGATATAGGAGGTATTGAGAGGCGAACTCGGCGGCAGATGCCCCGGCATGATCTCATTCCGGTCGATGTGCCATGCGGTTTCATGCTCGAAATCGGGAACCGGCAGATCGTCCAGGTTCTGAATCAGGGGACGAACAGGATTGCGGACAATCTCGCCGCTCGCTTTTCGTATCCGGAGATTCTCGATAGTGTCCGGGTCACGCTGCCCGAGAAGCGCCTCGGTTATCTCCAGGCAGACCTGCTCTCCCTCGCCGATGCAGATCATATCCGCATGTTGGATCGCCCATTCCGGATTGACCGTCGTATCGACTCCCCCCCAGACAATCGGGGCCTTTGAAACCTGGCGAACCTTGCGTGTCAGCTCTTCCGCCAGCCCCGATGACACCGAGGCAAAGGAAAATCCTATCCACAGTGGATCTTTCTCGACGACAAAGCCTTGCAGAAGAGAAATTTCCTGTTCGCTGGCATAGAAATGCTCCAGGTAATCTCCGGGGGACTGCTTCTGCGTGGGAGTCTCATCGGCAGCGTGGACGTGCTTGAACAGCACACGCTCCACCTCATGCCCCGCCCGCTTCAGCACGGATGACAGATACCGTGGCCCAAGGCAAAACTCATCATACAGACTGATCA
>JAKPYU010000718.1 GCA_029568995.1 Candidatus Omnitrophota bacterium
GACTACAAAGATGATTCCTGGGCGAATGCGGTTGAAGTCAATCCGCCGGGAACGCCACCGTGGGTCACCAGTCGCGAACCGTTCGCCTTTGTCGTCCCTCTCCTTTTCGCAAAGGCAATCTGGTCTCCGGAAGGTGTGCAAGACAGTCAAACGGTCTATTTCCGCAAGCGCATTCAAATCGATTGAAACAGGTACAGTGACCTGTCGAAACAAGACCTCAATCAGGGTTGTATTTTGCACCATCTCATCCCTGTATCAGGATGCATAATGCGCCTTTCTGTTCTTCCTGTTCACCAGAACTCCATCCCAACCCCAATCGTAACTCTTTAAATATAAGGTAAATACCACAATATCCTCTCCAAATGGAGAAACTTGGCAAGCCGGTTGCTTGGTCATGAATCAGCAATTGAGGTTTCCGATGAAAATCGCAGTGCCTGAACATTGTGGACGTGTTTCACCGGTATTCGACAGCAGCCAGAAACTTGTGGTCTTTGACATTGCAGGAACCGGTGAGATGGAATGCAGGACAGTGGATCTGTCGGGTCTTCATCCGACGGGTCGCGCAGCGTTATTGAGAGAGTTGGAGGTGGATGTCCTGCTGTGTGGGGGAATCAGCGCGTGGCTCTCGGAAAATGTCCGGTTGAGCGGAGTCGAGGTGGTTCCCTGGCTGGCAGGAGAGGTGCATCAGGTACTGGAGGCCTATTTCAGCGGACGTATTTCGGAACCGGATTACGCCATGCCCGGCTGCTGCAGACGGCGGAGACATCGAGGTGGGCCGCGCAGACGAAAAGGTCCCAATGTTTTCAAGGGATTCTCAGCGCCCGATCCAGTGCCGGATCGGTAATACTGAAAAGGAGGCTTATCATGCCAGGTTATGATGGAACAGGACCCCTGGGACAAGGCCCCAGAACAGGAGGTGGATTCGGATATTGCCCGCCGCCTTCAGGAACTCCGGTAGTTACCCCGGTCTATGGTGTTGGGCGGGGAGGGCGACCTTGGGGAGGCGGATGTGGTCGAGCATGGGGCGGTGGCCGCGGACAGTGGAATCGCGGTTGGGTTCCACCCGGATTCACCCAGCCTCAGGGAATGGCTTTCTCGGCTCCGAATTCGACCTGGATCGAACAACAGATTCAGTCGCTCAGTGGGCAGATCGAGGCGCTGAAAACACATCTCGAAATGTTGCAGCGGGAGGAGAAAAGCCTGCAGACACCGGCCGATTCGACCTTACAGAAATAACCGGAGAATTGAAAATCCATGCCGGGCGCGAGGCGCATCAGGAACTGCGGCACGTCTGATACCAGCTCACACATTTTCGATCTCTGCCGCAGAGTCTGCATAACGGTCTTGCACAGTGATACCGGGGGTGCACTTGGAGATCGTCCGCAAATCGCGTCCGGCTTGATTCTTATCGGTTGGAAGGGAAGATATACAGGCGCGTCCGATTTCCGCAATTTGTGATACAATGAGCCGAGAAAATCTTCATCGTGGAGTCCCGAATGGAGCCAACACATCCGTCCCTGGAAATGTATGACACCCAAGAACGCTGGCGATGCCCGCAGCTCGGCGGGCCGGTGACGTTCAATTATTGCCGCCGGATGAATCGAAAACTCCCCTGTTCGAAAGTGGTCGAATGCTGGGTCGGGGTGTTCGATATCGCGGGGTATCTGCTGTCCCATTTCTCCGAAGATGAGATCCGTGGCATCCTTTCCGCACCCAAACCCAACCGTATGACTCGAATCCTCAACGCCATGCCGAATACTCCCACCCCCGGGGAAGAATAGCTGTTTCCATTCTTCCAGTGAGCGTAAAGGCAATCGCCCTGTGGTTGCCCCGGCTGACTTGGCAGCAGGCAAGCGAAGCGGTATGGTATCTGTCCGAGAATCGGGTCAAAGATCCGAGAATCCCTTGTTTTATGATCCTGCCGCGCCGGAGTGGCGGAATTGGCAGACGCGCCAGACTCAAAATCTGGTCCAGGTTACCCTGGGTGTGGGTTCGATTCCCACCTCCGGCAGGAATTTGCCATTTGTGTCATTCAGCGCCTTTCCGTGCCAGAACCTGTCTAACATACTCATATTATTCGATTTGTGATCGCCGCTCTTTTCAGCCTCTTGTGCCATGCTCTGCCGGTGAATGTCAGGCAAAGTCGCACAACTGCCGACGCTAGTGCCGACATCTGCGCCGAATTCGAGGACTTTTTTGTCGGCATTCGAACCCACCTCTAACCTCGGCATCGTCTCCAACACAGCTGCTCGTTCAGCGAGTTCCACATGACTGTACACCCGCAATGTCATGGACGGGTCTTGATGCCGAGCCAGCATCTGGGCCGCCTTCGGGTGGACTCCGGCTCGAATCATCCGAGTGATGAATGTATGCCGAAAAGCATGAAAGTCCGCAAAACCTTCCTGACTCTCATAATCCACCCCTGCCGCCTCCAGGTCGCGCCGAAGAGATTCAATTGGCTTCCGAGGCATTTGAAAGGCCAGATCATTCGGTTTTTTGGTTGCCAGATGCTCCTTCAAGCGAGGAATCAATTCCATTGGCAAGGGTTGAATATCTTTGCGGCGGTGTTTGGAAAAGGCGGCTTCGACCGTCACGGTATAAGGTTCATTCTCCAGGTTGAACGAACGTTTCTTCAAAGTCGCGATTTCATTGGCACGAAGGCCGGTCAGCACCGCGAACCGATAGATCAAAGCCCTTTCCGGGCCAGAGCAGTGCTGCAATGTGGGGCCTTCTTCCGCAGCGGTGATGATGCGCTGCAATTCGTTCTCCGACAAAGCCCGACGGTCGTGCCGTCTATCCAGTGCCGTGTTGAAACGTCGAAGTCCTTCGAGTGGATTCTCTGAGAGACGCCCATCTCTTCTGGCCCACGTGCAGAATTGCTTCGCACTCGAAATTACGTCGTTCAGGGTCTTTGCTGAACGGCCTGTTTTCTTCAACTCTGCGATGGCTTTCTGCATCGCAAAAGGAGAGATATCAGACAACTGACGAAACCCCGCGATATCAAACACACGCCTGACCCGTGCATACACGACGGAAGTCTGCTTTTCCGATACGCCGCGCGAAAGCATTTCCAGCTTCCAGTCGCTCAAGTGCTCGGATATGAGCCGCTGACCTTGTGTCGAATATCGGTCCGCCTTCTTGTCAATCACCCCCGTTTTGCGCAGCATGGTCTCGGTTTCAATCTTGCGCGCCAGGGCCAAGGTTGCATTTCGGTCGCTGCATCCGCGCACCGTCTTGCGCTGCCCGTTTTCATCGACATAC
>JAKPYU010000724.1 GCA_029568995.1 Candidatus Omnitrophota bacterium
CTATGTCCCCCGGCTGGAGGATCTATTCGAGAATCATAAGCATCTGGTGTGGTATCGTTCTCCCGAAGAGTGTCAGGAAATGGTCGAGTACTACCTGGCCCACCCGGAGGAGCGAAAGCAGATCGCGCAGGCTGGGCATCAGCTGGTTATGGAGAACTACACCTACGACCACATTGTCAAACGGATTTTGGATGCGTTTCGCGAGAAGACCGGCATCTCGCCACAACCTACCGACATTCCCCCTCATCCTTGACTTCCAACACCGCCAGATACTCCAGATCGAACGGCCAGAGAACATCCAGGAAGGAACGGACAATTCTGATCCGTGCAAGGGTTCGAAATCCTGCGGATTCGATAAGCGGCAGGAGTTCCGCGCGAGTCTCGTATTTCTTTGTCCGCCATTCGATTCGGAACGCACGCGCAAATAATAACTTCAGCGCACGCCAGGGGCAGAAGGTTCGCAAGTGCTGCGATTGGGCGATCAAGTAACGCCTTGTCACACGCCGGAACTCCCGCAGTACATCCAGGCGAATTTCCTGTGGGAGAAGACTCAGGAATTTGAAGGACAGAACCGCATCGAGACTCTTATCCGGGAAAGGCAAGGCGGTTCCATCCAACTGCACCAGGTCGAATGCTTTTCGAATACCCGCATATTTCTCCAGGCAGACTTCCATCATTTCGAATGAGATATCGCCACCGACATATTCCATGCGTTTGCGGATGACAAATTCGGTCCATCTGCCCGTTCCGCAAGGGATATCCAGCACACGGCTTCCATCGGGGAGAAGACGCAGCGCTCCATCCAGCGCTTTCTGTGTGGCGCGGTTGTAACGCGCTCTGGAAGGCGAGCCGAATTTGCGGTCGTCGTAGGTCCGGGCCGCCTCGGCGTCGCGGTAATGGTATTTTCGGAAGTATTCTTTTGTCATGTTCCTTGTTCTGTCTCCGATCGGCAGAGCAGAAAATGATCTCCCTCCGGGTCAAACCGTTCAAGGGAGAACATGTGACTGAGACGATAATGCGCCGGCTGTTGGGTGTCCCAAACCAGTCTTCCTCTCTGCTCGGAAGGGATCTCCAATATCAACGCGACCGGGGTTTCTCGGATTTGTTCTCTCATGCTTTTCTCAATGGCGGTCCGCCAGACCTCTCTCAGCTCGGTTGGAGAGCCTGTCAAATCCTCTCCTCGAAATCCTTCCGGCAAATCCGGGCCGGAGATCCATTCCGGAATCCGCTCCGCATCGTACCTTCGATCCATATAAACGCGCTGTATGCCCGATTCAAGCGTGCGGAAATACGTGCGGTTGTCGCAGCATTGCCCGGTGACCGTCGCAATGCGTCTTTCCATGCGCTCCTGATGGACCTTGTCCCACGAATCCTGAATGGACCGGGAGAGGAGACTTTCGGATGATGCGTAAACAGCAGCCAGATCCAGCCGCTCTCTGTGGTCGTAATAGGCGCTGAAGTACTCCAGAACCTCAGAGATGTCCTCGGTTCGCCGTTTCACATCACCCGGCCAGAGAAATCGGGATCGGTGAAAGTCGATGAAATAGAACCGCATTTCATCGGGATCGATCAGGATATTCCCCGTATTGAGATCCCCGTGGTACACGTTCACCTCGTGCATTCGTCGGATTGCGGCGAGGATTCTTGTCAGGACCAGGCTGACCTGTCTTCGAGCCGATTCACCCTGTCCCTGAAATTGTTCGAAGCCCCATCTACCCAGGGTTTGAAGATTCGCCGGAGACCGAAGGATCAATACATTCTCTATCTCAAAGGGAAATCTCCTTCGAATTCCCACGCCAACCAGATCACTGACCGGCACACCGGCAGCCCGGAGTTTCAACATGATCCGGGCTTCGCGACTCGCGGGCGCTGTACG
>JAKPYU010000726.1 GCA_029568995.1 Candidatus Omnitrophota bacterium
AACTTCTTTTCGACCTTCTTTTCTGGATTCAACCATGCGGTGACTGTATAGTTCCCCGGTTCGAGAAGAATTCCTCCGACGACACCATCTGAAAGAAATATCGATCCGGGAATGGTCCATTCGTTGTCGCGTGTCAGCCGAACTTCCAGACTTCTGGCATCCTTGGGAGCCATCCGGCGCCCTCTATCGTCACAGAAGACAAATCCCACCAGAGATCCCTTTTTCAGTTGGAATTCGACATTTGTGGCTCGATCCGGCTCAACAACAATATCCGGCTGAACTGCAACGGCAAGCCCTTTTTGATCAGCTCGGGCGACGCACAAATAGTACCCGGGGGCAATATGGTCCATGCGATACAGGGCATCTTTCCCGCTGACAGCTGTATGCAGTGGGTATACGGCCTGAAGATCGGCATTGTTCATATCGACACAACGTACAGAAGTCATTTCGACCGGTTGAGAGGTGGATCGTTCCACTGTGTCACCGACAATTCGACCGAACTGGGTGGTGAGCGCCAGGTCCAGCTTCCGGATCGGCTCGGAATCCGTCAATTCGACAGATTCCTGAAATCGAGCGCATTTCTCCGGACCTTCCACTTCCAGAAGATGGAGACCAGGATCGCAGCCGTCGATAGAGTAATTCCCGTCTTTATCTGTTCGAACCATAATTGGATACCGCACAAAGCCGGCATTTCTATCGATAAAAATCATTCGCTCAGCCAATGGCTCCCCCGTCTCACGAATATATGCCCTTCCGAAAATCCGCGTCGGGAGAACTTCGAAATCACAAATCACCTCCTGTCCCGGTTGGAGGCACACACGGCCCTTTTTGCTGGCAACCAGTTTCCCTTCGGAAGAGGACGGAATCCCCGCCCGGCAATGAATAGTCCAGTCCCATGCCGGGATCCTGTCAAACCGATAGCGGCCTTCCCGGTCGGTTCTTGTCGCGGATAGCCTATAGCCGGATAGACCATGTTCATCAGTCTCACCTGTGATTTCCGCATTTTCGACCGGTTGTCCCTTATAGGTCACCTGGCCTACAATCGAGCCAAATCCGGACTGCATTTTGATTCTCGTTGTCTCCCCTTCTTTCACCTCACATCGAACACCGGGAACTTTTCTGGACAACTTCTCCAGATCGTAGGACATACCGGAGCCGATACCGAACATGAAGCCTTTCATACGCAGGTCCGATTTGTCCAGATATTCCACAGAATACTCTCCCGGCGGCACGTGATGGAATTCAAAAAAGCCCTTGTTATCCAATGTGGTTTGAAATCTGTAATCGGAGGAATAATCGTAGAAACAGATTCCTCCATCCGTAACAGGCTGACCGGAAACGTCTCGAACGGTTCCGGCAATGGTTCCGCCATTTGTAAGAGTGATGTTCTTTTCAACGCTGAATTCGTCGGGATTCAACCAGAAAGCCATACCGGCATGATCCGGATGAGATATTTTGATCTGGAGAGCCGCATTCGGGGCGTTGGGGATCACAAACCGGCCGTCCTCGTCGCTGAATACCGGATTGCGGCTGGGAACGCTATCGGCAAGCGCTGCGGTTGTGGGAACGAATCGCAGGAAATGAGGAAATGTGATTTGAAGTGAAGCATTCTTTACCGGCCCGGCAGGTCCCTGAATCGTCCCGGAAATAGACTGCGTTTGAGTCAGCGAGATCTCAACGCCGGTTACATCTGTCCCTTCATCAACTTCAATCGGCCCGTATTTCGCCGTTCCCATATCGGAGAATACTTTCATGGTGTACAGGCCCGGAGAAATGTTGAAGATGGAGAATTCGCCATGCTCGTTGTCGAAACTGAAACCACCGGGGGTAACGAAATAGTCCGAAGCATCTCGGTCTTTGCCCTGCATTTCGATAGTGAATTTCTCGGCGGGAGTGCCGTTGTCGGAGACTGCCCGGCCGATCAGGTTGGAATTTGCACAGAGCGTGATCTCACGGGGATCGGTTGTACCGGATTCGATCCAGTCCATGGTACTGACAAACCGATTCCGCCGAACCGCTTGAGCGACAATCCTGTAATCGAGTCCGATCAGGGTTTTATCGAACCGGAAGTGACCTTGATCGTCGGTCCGGGTCGAAAGAATGCGTTCCCCGCCAATCTTCTCAACATCGAATGAACTGAGTTCCAGGAGACAGACGACTGGAATATCGGGCAGAGGATTTCCTTGAATACCGCGAACGATTCCCGTGATGGGCTGGAAGCGCTTTTCAAAAGGGATTGTTTCGACTTGGATCGTCGGAGGTGAGTTCGGATTCAGAACATCCATTCTCTCGATCGGGACCGATAACACCGTTTTTCCCGTCAATGGATCTTGCTTCTTTGTAGATTTGGATGCATCTCCTGTCAATTTTGTGGGCGGAACATACATGCCCGGCCTGTTGCCGGGGATTCCTCCCACATAGATGTCAATTGGTGCCAATAACCCCTCGTCAAAATGGAAAAATCCGTCTTCTCCTGTTGTCGCACGTAATACCATTCCTGACTCATAGTCGGACGAATAAACGGATAATCCTGGCAGAGGTAAGAATTCGGTATCGACAAAATACCCCGAATTGATGTTTTGGGCGGACGTCTGCGTCGAAACCTCGCTCGCAGGGATCTTAAGAACAACATTCTTTATGTCGCTCTCGCCTTCTTCAATGCGCTCACGGCAGACGGAATCATGTATCGAATTCGTTTTCTGTGAAACATGGACAGTCACGGTCAGGCAAGGCAGATGGCGAAAAACAAAACAGCCTTCCGAATCTGTTGTCGCCGTGGCGCTCGTCAGAGGATTCCCGGTGAATTTATCTGTCTCGGCTGTAACCTCAATTCCCTTTACCGGTTCGCCGTTCTTATCCTGCACTTTCCCGGAAAGCGATCTGCCCGGGAGCAGCGTGATTTCAACATCCCGACGGCCGACTTCAATGTTATAGGACGATAATGTGGTAGTGTCCATTAGAAAAGAATTGCCAAAACCATAAGGCCATAGTACTGTCGTATCGGGATGGCTTACAATAAGACTCACCTTACCCGGTCGAAGGTTCGTAAACTCAAAACGACCGTTTTCATTTGTCTTGGTTTCAGATACCTTCGGAGTGTTGTATGCATAGGGCCAGCGCCCGCCGGGGGTAGACTCACGAGTAGCGATCAGGTTTGCGCCCGCCAACGGCTTGCCCTCTCGATTCTTTACCGTTCCCGCCAAGTGCATCCCCGGACGCATTTCAAACACCAGATCCGACATGTCGGGAAAAATAACCACCGTTTCATAAAGCAATCCCGATAGAAAACGACGAGTATATGGAAGCGCATACCTCCGAGAATCGTTCATCTTATTCAAGATCGGCAATCCAGAATGAAATTGAACCACAAATGGGCGGGCGTAGCCCTCCGCATGGAAAGTCACTATGTAAAATCCGACGGCAACCGAGTCAATCCGGAATTCCCCTTCGGCATCTGAAGTAACACGATATCTTGGTTCAAGTATGTCTACAGACTCAAAGGGAATGAATTCGATTCGAACATCGGGTATTCCCTGGTCTTTCAAATCGATCACTTTGCCGGATACGGGAACCTGGGTGAGTGGACTGCAATAAGCGGAAAGGACCGATACTGCAACTATGCCGAAAATCACTACAGACAGGGGGGAGTGTGTTTTCATTACCCGATCCTCCAGAAAGACAGTTTCTATCCGTATTGTATCTCGTTTTTTGAAAGATGTCAGCAGCTACGCGGAAGTCTGATCCCTGATTTGTCGGATTGGAGCGGGGATGAAGACTGTCTGAACCCTGATTCGCAGGATTAAAGGATTAACAGGCTGAAGAAAAGAGGTTCAGAGTTCCCGGTGGGCTAGCCCGCAGACGGGCCTGAGCCCACCCTACCGGACTACCCGATTTCTCCCCCTCTCCATCCTTGGAGAAGGGAGCGGGGGGTGAGGACGGTTATACTGCATTCCGCGGCCAGAAAGACAGGAGAATATCGTCCAGGTGTGCTCGCCAGTTACCCCAGCTGTGGCCTTCGGGATGTTCGTTGTAAGTAAACGCGCACCCCTGGGCGGCCAGCAGATCGCGCATCCGTCGGCTCTGAGTCAACAGGCTCATTTCAGGATTCGTCTCGAAGAGTCCGACATCGAAATGAAATTGCAGGGTCTTGCCGGAGCCGTTCTGTACCGCCTGGAATAGTTGATCGTCCGTACCGAAACACACCGACTGCCCGGCTACTTTGCCGAAAACCTCCGGGTACTTCAGCGCGGTCCGGAACGCGGCTAATGCGCCAAGCGAGGCCCCCATGATTCCGCAGTTCTCACGGTCCTTACATACGTCATAATTGGCGCGCAAATATGGAATGAGTTCCTCGGCGATGAATCGGGAGTATTTCTCACTTTCGTAGTCAACGTTCCGATCCGCCGGTTCGACAAAAACCAGCACGACCCGCCGAATCTTCTGCTGATGGACTAAATAATCAACGACTCGTGGAAAATGCGCCAACCGGATGAACTCCACACCATCCTGTACAATCAGGAACGGATGCGGCCCGTACTCCCGCCCATAATCCGGCGGCAGATAGACCGAAAGCGCGCGAGTTCCCGACAGAATCTCACTCTCGAAAACCAATTCCTCCAGAACGCCTTCGGGCACATCATCCGGCACATTCAGTTCTTCCGGTACACGGTATCCGGGCATGGCGAGCTCGGAGTTGGGGCCGTATTGTCCTTCACAGCTTCGGGGGTTACGCGGGTCTACAATTCGGTTTCCGCTATCGACGATCCGGTAGTCCAGGCGCGCATTCGGCGGAAACTCCTTTGTCAGGAAGTAATAATCGGTCTTGGGGATCGGCTGAAGCATATCCACACCGGCATCCCAGGCATTCCAGTCGCCCGCGACCGCAATTGTGCGATCCGCCGCCGCCTTATAGAAGAAGAAGCATTTCCCGCTTTCACAGACGGGCATGGTTTTGCCGCTGAGAAGCGTGTCCAATGCCGCCTGTGTGTTCGAGTTTTTTCCTTTCAGAATCCGGTCCAGCTGCTCCCCGAAATTGGCCGGTTGCTGCGGCGGCTCTCCAAAACGGAACAGTGCACAACCTGTGGTCAGAAGACAAACAAGAAGGGAAACGCAATATATTCGAATTACGAGGACGGAAAATCTCATCAGTAAATTCACCTGAATGGTTATCTCGACATTTCGGAATGGTGGAATTGTGCCGCCGCCCGGTTGTTTTCATGACAAGATCAGGGTGATTATAGTATAAACGCCGAGGGAAACCACGATGCTCCGCAAGGAACATGGTGGGCTAGCCCGCAGAC
>JAKPYU010000736.1 GCA_029568995.1 Candidatus Omnitrophota bacterium
GAATCGCCGTGTTCCGCCCGCGTACCGTCCGAAACACCATCCCGTAATACAAACTTGAAAAATAGGTGACACTATTCCCGGCTCCATACAGCAGCATGGAGAGCAACAGAGCCATCGGCGAGATGCTCCAAAACAGCACGAACATGGACAGGATACTTACGACATGCGCCAGAAAAATGTAACGGAATCGGAATTGCCATCGGTCGGAGCGCAGCAAAACCACGAACAGGATCAGCTGGGCGACGGACATCAGGAACAGAAAGATCGCCACTTCGCTTTCGGTCATGCCTCCTGCGATGGCGCGTTTCGGCAATTGGTAGCGGATATTGCCCATGAGGAAGAAAGTCGCCAGCATAGAAATCCAGCTGAGATAAAGGAAATACCGCTTGCCGGACCGTCTTCCCTGTATGGACCCGTGGGATTCGTGATGGGATTCCTCTCCGGTGTGTTGCGTGGGGCGTTCACCCCGAACACCAGCCATCACAAAGGAGGCGCACAGAAGAGCGGACGCCGCAACAAAGAACGGAAGGGCCGGGCTGACCTCAAACAGAAACCCGGTCACTACAGTCCCGATCGGGCCTCCGATAGACCATGACAGGTTGAAATAACCGAGTTGGCGAGTGAGATCGGTATCGGCGGACCGTCGGCTGATCCAGGTCATAACCGGCGGCCAGTATCCCCCCGACAGGAATCCATTGATCCCGGCAACAAGCACAAGGGAATAGACGCTATCCACCATGAAGACAGACACGGCGTTGAAAGAGGCCAGCACCAGGGATGCAACCGCGAGCATCTTGGGTGGCAGACGGTCCACCCAGCGGGAAATGGCGAGACAGGACAGAGTATAGACGCCCATCCCCGCTGCGCCGACAATGCCGAGTTCCATGGGACCCGCTCCCAGGTGGATGGCATAGAACGGCAACCCGGTGACAAAGGTCAGCTCGGCAAATGATTTGAGAAACGAGGCGAGAAAAAACGGGCTGTTACCCGACAAATGCAG
Organism: Candidatus Omnitrophota bacterium; assembly: GCA_029568995.1. GTDB lineage: Bacteria > Hinthialibacterota > Hinthialibacteria > Hinthialibacterales > JAKPRU01 > JAKPRU01. The sequence goes on from JAKPYU010000736.1 coordinate 1,001, forward strand.
ATTCCGCACGATAGTCTCTTCCTGTGACGATTCAACGACACGCGTATCCTGACGTGCAATGGGTTTCCGGTCCAGACACGCGGGGGTGACGCGAGAAGACGCCTGTTCGGTTGAAAGAATTGGCGGGATGATTCATCATTGCGGGAAATGGCCTGGATTCCGGCTTTCGCCGGAATGACGGGAGGGGAGAGACCGGGCTGGTAGGCGATATTCTGAAGTTGATATAGAATGAAGCGAGTCTTCATTGAAACGCGTGGATTTACGAAGGCTGTCGGGGACTTCCTGAGCGATGAGGACTATGCGGAATTCCAGCGGGAACTGATGAGAGAACCCTGCCAGGGAACCGTAATGCGGGGCTGTGGTGGCTTGCGCAAAGCCCGGCTTCCCGATCCCTCAAGACAGAAGGGGAAGAGAAGCGGGGCCAGGATTATTTACCTGGACGTTCCGGAGGCCAAGTGGATTCTTCTTTTGGATATTTATGGGAAAGACGAGAAAGACGATTTGAATACGCAGGAGAAGAAGATCCTCAAGAAATTGGCCCTGGAGTTTAAGGATTTGGCAAAACGGGCTGTGAAATAAGGTACATTCATTATGACCGGCACAAAACGACAGGACTCCTTCTTTGATCGGCTGAAGCATGGGCTGGAGAACGGGATTCATTTCGCCAAAAGCGAGACAGAATTAAGAACTGTTACAGTTGTGCTGTCCGAACCTGCCCCCGAAATGGCTCCGGACGAGGTGGTTCGAATCCGAGAACAGCTCAACATGTCCCAGCCACACTTTGCAAGAACTTTAAACGTTTCCTCAAAGACCGTGCAGAGTTGGGAATCCGGTGAACGAAATCCATCGCCTCCCGCACGTCGTTTGCTGCAATTGATCCGCTCCAATCCCCAATTGATCGCCGGAACAGCGATGGATTCTTGGGAGAAGAAAAAAAAGAGCGTATCCCGAGGCAACCGGGCGAGTGGAAACAATAAGCGGAATGATCGGACACCAATTCGGCAGGGGTCGTAGAATCCCTGAATTCCGGCTTTCGCAGGAATGACGGTTACAGTTCTTCGGGTAACCACGGTGGGTTACCCCTACGGACAACATGAGAAGATTGGGGTGAGCGATTCCTGCCCCCCTCAATGCCCCCGTAAACAGGGGGAAGAAGAAGGAAAATCACAATCGGGAGCATCGTTATGGCATACATAATCGGCATTGATGTAGGAACATCGGGAACAAAGACAGCGATCTTCAATGAGAAGGGCGAAGCGGTTGCATCGACCACAGTGGAGTATCCTCTCCTGACACCGCATCCGGGCTGGACGGAACAGAACCCGGAAGACTGGTGGCAAGCGACGGTCGATTCCCTGCGTAAGTGCCTTTCGACAGTGAAAATCGACAAGGGTGCGATCAAGGGGATCGGGCTGTCTGGGCAGATGCACGGCTCGGTCTTTCTGGACAAGGACCGGAATGTGGTCCGTCCGGCGATTCTGTGGAATGACAGCCGCACGGCGGAAGAGTGCGCCGAGATCACCCGGAAAGTCGGCGAGAAACGTCTGCACGAGTTGACCTGCAATCCGGCACTGACCGGATTCACCGCACCGAAAGCGGTCTGGCTCAAGAACAAGGAACCGGAGAATTTTAAGAAGACCGCAACGCTGCTGCTCCCGAAAGATCATGTCCGATATCGTCTGACTGGCGAACTCGCCGCCGAGGTCTCCGACGGCGCGGGAAGTCTTCTTTTCAATGTGCCCAAGCGCACCTGGTGCCCAGAGGTTCTGGAGGCGCTCGGCATTCCCGAAAGCTGGATGCCACCGATGTACGAATCCACGGACGTGATCGGGCGAATCACGCAGAAAGTGGCGGATGAGACCGGCCTGGCCGCAGGCACACCCGTTGTGGGCGGCGGTGCGGACAATACCTGCGGAGCGACGGGGACGGGCGTTGTGGTCGAGGGGCGTGTGCTCTCCTCGCTGGGAACCTCCG
>JAKPYU010000746.1 GCA_029568995.1 Candidatus Omnitrophota bacterium
TTGTCGGATCTCCCTGGTGTGGAGGTAGTTGAGTTTTGTGTCACCACTGTGTCACCATCCGAACGATAGCAGTATATCGTACACGAAAACGGGAGTCAAGTAGGAATAGTACATTATTCTCCTTTATTCATGCGGGTATTGGTTCGGTAATGGTTCGGGATTGTGTGGAGTGAAAGTAGTCGTTAGTGCCCGTACCCAGAGACTTCGGATCAGGCGGTTGGGGGTTCGACTCCCTCCCGGCGCGGTAATCGAAATCATTTATATGCAATATTTTACGATATCCCAAGGACTCATTCCACCGCTTGGCTCAAATCCCTCCTGAATTCGGAGATGATCGAATCGCGATTCCTCTTATGGCTCATCGGTGCCATCGGTGAGCCAGCGGAGTGAGAAGCGGACGAAGCGAATCCACTCCCTTCTATGTTTCTCGCCTCCCTCGAAGAGAAGTCCGATATCACCTCCCGGAAGCCGCACCATGGTGGAATACGAAGCAGGCCCGGCGTGAATCAGTCGTTTAACAGGCCAGGTTTTTCCTTCATCGTAGCTGACTCTTGCGGTCATTCTGGTGCGTTCCACAACATTGAAATACTCTCCGGCATTGTCCGGATTGGCAAAGAGCAATCGGTTCTTTCCATCCTGTTCGCCGGTGCTGTACCGGATGAAGCCGGCCTGACAGGGGCACTCGTTCAATGTTCGGTCCCAACGGATTTTGGACCATGTTTGACCTCCGTCCTCGCTTATGGCGACGCCACGGCAGCTCTTTCCCATATTGCCGCGCATATTAAGCATCAATGTTCCATCGGTTAGCTCGACAACTTGCGATTCATCTGTCAATTCTCCGACAGTGTCTCCCAATATCCAGTTCTTTCCGTTGTCGTCACTATAGAGGACCCGGGAGTGGAAGAATTCATCCGTCTCATCATCGACGCGGCCTGTGTAACCGGGAATCACCAGTCTTCCGTTCTGCATTTGAATACCGATTCCGGGACCGGGGACAAAACTGTCATCCCAGTTGGCGATGCGATCCTCGATATCGGCGGGCGCGGACCATGTTTGGCCGTTGTCTTCGCTTGTGAGCAAGAGGATCCGGTTGCGATTAGGCCCTTTTTGATTGGCGATCATGCAGACGAGAAGAATGGTATTGCTCGACCTGTCGAGAACGGGACAGGGATTCATGAGCGCCTCATCTCCTTTGCCTTCCACGAGAACTTGCATCGGCAGCCATGTCCGTCCGCCATCGACGCTTCGCCGAAGTACCATATCCGTCGGACTCGCATCCTCCTGCGACTTCTTGCGCGCCTCACAAAACGCCAGCAGGGAGTTATCGGGCGCCAGAATCATGCCGGGTATCCGGTAGGTGTCGACTCCATCGGAACCGGCGACAAAGACATCGGTGAACACGGGCGTGCCGGGAGCGTTTTGAGGAGCGGGGCCGGATACGACACGAAATCCAATCGTGCTGTGCGCAGCCGATGGCTCGTCATGATGGCGACGCGAGGACCGGCAACGTCCACCCACCGCCATCCAATCGCCACCTCGCAGCACCCGGTGGGCAGCGAAGGACGGCCCCGTGGGATCGATAGCCGGACCGTCGAAATAGAACCAATGCCAATCCTGGCACCATTCCGACACATTCCCGCTCATATCGTACAAGCCCCACGGATTTGGAGGCTTCATGCCCACAGGCCGCGCGTGTTGTTCGCCGGTGATCAGCGCATTTCCACGCCACCAGGCGGCGCGGTTGATATCTTCGTAAGTGGGATCGTCGCCCCAGTAAAAACGTGTCGTGGTCCCGGCGCGGCACGCATATTCCCACTCCGCCTCGGTCGGCAACCGAAATGGCTTCCCTGTGTGGCGTGTCAACTCGGAGACAAACGTCTGTGCATCGTCCCAGGAAACATAGACCGCCGGACTGTTCGGATTCTCATTTACATATTCCCTATTTGACCACGGAGCCGTACCCATCAGCGCGCGCCACTGCGCCTGGGTCACCTCATACTTTCCCATCCAGAAACCCTGAGACAATGTCACGGGGTGTTGGGGTGTTTCTTTGTTGGGATAGGCATCCTGCTCGTTTGCATTTTGTCCCATCAAAAATGTTCCCGCGGGTATCCATACCAGTTCCAGGGGAACATTGTCCGGAAGCATAATCGTCTCAGGGGAATGACCGGGTTTGTTTGTCTCCGGATTCTCTGCGCCCGGATATCCCGGTATTGTGAAGATGAAAATCCCGGCGGTCCAAGCCAATAATGTTTTCGAGTTCATCATTTATCCTCGCACGGTTTACGTCAGTGTACGTGTTATTGTCTGTTCTTCAGAGCATCAAGATTCTAGCAGATTTGTTCTGATTCGAATATCCGGCGCATAAACCCTTGCACGGCAAATCGGAATACCCATTTGACATACACGCCCCTTTTGAGATATTTCTTCCGTAGGGAGATCGGCTTGATTTGTATTTTTGAATGAAACGCAACGACGGTGGATAGCGGCCTCGTGGCCGATTTGAAAGATGGGAGAATCAATCATGTTTCCATTTTCGTCCAGCAGATCGAGATCTTTTCCATGGCGCGTCTGTGTGATTGTGCTGCTATTGGCCATCGCGGTCATTGTCGGATTGATCCTCTGGACGCCGAAGGTGCAGCTTCCGGAGAAGACCGTCTCCGAGGTCCCAATTCTGGAGGAACACGTTGCGAGGATCGAAGAGCCGCCGGTATCCAAGCAGACACCGACGGTGAGCCGTATCCTGGAAGGTTCCGTGCTGGATGAGGCGGGAGAGGGATACGAGGGCGCGGAAGTGCGAATCGACACGGGCACCGGGACGGAAGAATTGCAGAGCACGGTTCAAACCGACCGATTCGGGCGATTTCGTTGTGAGATCCCGAGGACTCAAGTGATCTGTACCGCCAGTGCAAGCGGCGCTCTTGCCACGGCGTCGCAGGAGATCGTGTCCGATAAAAGTGGGACTCAGCATATTGTCTTGACTCTTCCGAGAAGCCGTTCTTTGTCCGGGATGGTGATCGATTCGGCATCCCAACCCATTCCAGGGGCGGGAATTGTCCTGTCTGCGACGAAGACCTATCCGGGGATTACCGTGGTTTCTTCCGAAATCCGTTCCGCACACCTGGTATACTCAGCGTCGTCCGATTCTTCCGGGAAATTCCAGTTCCCGTCAATCTGGCCGGGGGATTATCAATTGACCGCAGAAGCGGAGGGATATCTGCGACATGTCGATTCCGGTCTACCGGCGGACACCACGAACCATATTGTAAGGCTTCAGACGCAGACAGTTCTCTCCGTGCGAGTGATAGACCAGGACGGACAACCGGTGTTCCTGGCCGCGATCGCATTACAGCGCATTGACGGCAAAGGGATTTACGTGAAGAACGCGGAAACACCGCAGTCGGGCGTCTGCATCTTTTCCGAGTTGACCGCCGGTGAATACGTGGTGGAGACCAGCCATCCCGATTACCTGCAGAATAACCAATCCCGGGCGACAATCACGTTGGAGAATGATCGCCATGAATGCACGCTGGTCCTGGAACACCGGGGTTTCAATGTATCCGGGAGAGTCCTGGTGAAATCCTCACGCGAGCCTGTTCCTGATTTTACTCTATTCTTGAGGCCCGGCAACTGGAAAGATGTTGATGTCCTTGATACTACTAAATCCGACCAGAGCGGGCAATTCGTATTCACAAATGTGGATCGTGGTCGGTACCTGATCGGCGGCGAAGCCGGTTGGCGTAAGGATGGTTTCCCCAACAAGAGTCTACTATATGTAACACAATCCGGACCCGGACTAAAGCCATTTTCAGTCGTCGACTCCGATGTCGAGGGGCTTGAGGTCCTTGTCTTTCCAAAGGTTCACATTTCCGGACATGTCTATGATGTGACCGGGAATCCGGTGTCCAGCGCGTGGGTATGGTCGAGCTACTTTGGACAGAGCGAACAATTATCCGCAGAGGATGGATCCTGGATCGTTATTTCAGGCGAAGTACCGTCGGATGACCGTGAATCGACTGATTGGGTGACCGCTATCCATCCGAGTTATGGCTCTGGAAAGAGTCGAGAAT
>JAKPYU010000754.1 GCA_029568995.1 Candidatus Omnitrophota bacterium
TCCTTGAATTTTTCCATCACTCCCGGCATCTGGTCCTGCGAATAGACCAGGCCGCCCTCGACAAACTCGATATCCGCCAGCGCGGGGGCAAGTTTGGTGAATTCGGCTTCAAACGTCTGCACCTCCTTATCGAGATCGAGAACCGTTTTGGGCCAGCCGGGGTATGGATTCCCCAGGTAGACCTTGCCGACTCTCGTTTTTGTTTTGCCTTTCGGAATCGGCAGCGGGGCCGGCAAGGCATTCGTATCAACCGGGCGCATCAGGTTCGCCAGACAAATCGTCCCCATGGTGGTCGCTCCAAGAAAGTCTCGTCTTCTCATGTGACAATCTCCTTTGGGTTATTTGTTGTCAACTCGATTTTCGATCTCCGGAATAACCCGGCAGCCGGATCGCACGGCTGCCGGATCGGTCGTTGATTATATATTTTCCTGCACTGCTCCGATAGCGGCGGTCAAGGCCTTATCGGACAGGTGCTGCTCGATGATATGTCCATCATCCCTTTGGTTTGAGATCCATCACCACGGCCTTGTAGACCCTTAGCTCGTTTAGAGTCAGGCTGACTTCTCCTTCTCCGGCGGAGAAGTCAATCGGCCCCGATTGTTCGGTCGGGGTCACGACCCGCATACTCGCAACGTCTTTACCGGCAGGCAGCGGAACCGTAATGCGCAGGTCCTTGGAGACCACGGGTTCCCCCGAATGGGTGTGAACCGCCCAGATCGCATCCTCACCTTCTTTCGGCGGATCGTTCCGAAGAACCGGGATGTGATAGTTCACCGCATGGACCACCAATCGTTCCGGACGTCCCGGCTTATCGGGAATGAGATACGGATGAATGTAGACACCCGGATCGGTTTCCTTCGGGCACCAGCGCAGCTCCCCTGCAAATGCAGACTCCAGGTTCCCGATGAACTTGGGGCCAAGATCGACACCCTTTTCCAGGTCCTCTTTTCGCGCGGGATTCAGGAACTCGCTGGAAAGCGTAAAAGCATTCCCACGGTCCTCCATGAGGCGAAACATCTCCGACCTGCGTTCCGGGACTTCCTCCCGTTTCAGCCGCAAAATCTTGCCTTTGCCATAGGCCACGGGTTGAAATCCGGTGGCTTTCGGACAGGCTTCGGCCAGGGCGTTTTTCTCGCACGGACGCGCATACCGGTCTTCCGTTCCGAACGGTTCGACAATGACCAGGTTTCCACCGTTCTCGGCATAGTCCAGAAGCATCTCAATCTGACAGGCATCAAGATACCGCATCATGGGGGCGATCAGGACTTTGTATCGCGAAAGGTCTCCGCATCCCTTCTCCTCCACGAGGTCGAAGGGGATCTGGGTTTCCGAGAAGACTCGAGTCAGGGCATGGGTCATCTGAAGGTGTTCCGGCCATTCGTAGAACACCAGGTCGCTCCAGAACAGAACGCCGACCTGTGCCCAGGATTCGCCGCCGTCCCATAGTTCGGTATTTGCCTCGAAGAAAGGCTTCCAACGCCTTCGCGATTCCGGCGCATTGATTCCGGTTTGGATGAGCGCTCCCCCGCCTCCGGCAGCCACTTCCGCCTCTGCCAGATCCGCCGCGCCATCTTCGGTGACCTTGTACAACAGCGTCCCCGCCTGCGTTCCGGCTGCCATGGCCCATCGGAATCCGAAAATGTTCGACACAATCACTCCGCTTTCCAACATGCCGCATTGCGGCATCTCTTCCAGCATCTGCATGTCGGCCATGGGCGCCCACTGCATCATGCCGATCCCATCCACGCGACGCTTGTTCATGCCGTCCACGGTGGAGACCGGTCCCATGTTGGCCACCGTATAGAAATCATCGCCACGGCCTTTTTCTATGAATCCCAAGCGTCCGTTGCGCTTCAAGCGGGCGAAATGGTCCGCCATGCTCTGGCACCATAACCGTTGGGATTCCACCCACAGAAGCACGTCATTCGGCGTCTCACGGCATCGTCTCTTGATGTTGGAGGAACCGAACTTGTTTTCCAGCAATGTCGCCAGATCTTTACTCTCCAGGTACTCGTGAAACTCATGCCGAAGCACGGTCTGGACAAAGGCCACTTTTCGATTGGCGTTCACCTCGTCCGCCCGTGTGCCCCCGAACTCATTCTTCAGGAACTTGTCAAAGTCTTTTTCCGGCGGGTATTCCCCCAGTGAGTCCTGCATGTAACAGCGTAGAAGTCGCCAATCTTCTTCCAGATTGACCTTCGATGGATCTTTCTCGCCCAGAATCGTGTCCAGTTTTTTCTTGTCCCAAATCTTGGCGAGATGAGTCTTGAATGTTCCCGTAATGGTGCTTTCGAAATCGGCGTAGATCTCCGACACGTCGATTTTCCGGTGATCGTCGGTCCCGAAAATCTCACGGAGGCCTTTCCTGCCATATTTTTCCAGGAGATACATGTCGAATTTCTCCTGGCAATGGGGGCAGGCGCAGAACTGCGTGTTGACATCGAAGAACATGCCGTCATAGCCAATCCGCCCGATTTCCCGGGCGCTGAGATTCACAAAATCAATCCAGCCCGGATTGTTGACGCAGGGCGTATAGTGAAAGACCTCAGACGGTCCACCGCCCAGCGGGTCCGGCCCTCTCAGCTGCGACCAGAGGCTGGGATCCGCTGCGGGCTTCGGCCCCAATCCCATGGCTCGGTACTCCTCCCATTGATCGTAGAAATGAAAGAATCCCGTCCGTGTCTCCGGATGACCGAAAAAGGCCATTGTGAATACGTAGGGAATGATTCGGTCCACACCGGCGGCCCGCATCTTCCTGAGAATCCCTTCGACTCGCTCGTATTCTTGGGGGATTTCATAGAAGTGAAGAATATCGTCCGTGAATAGCTCATGCCCGTAGGTCGGACCGAGAGCGCCTTTGACCGGGATTTGATACCCCAGGTGATACAGGTCCGGCGGACTGTCCCGAAGACCGTTCAGGAAACTCGGCGTCTCCGCGTCATTCAGGTACCCGATACAATAGGTGTACGGAACGGTGGTTTTCGCCGGGATGGTATAACCGCGAACGGATACCGGCTCGGTATTCACCGGCAAAATGGAAATGAATAAAGCAGCAAGGACAGAAGAGACAACTATCGTGTGACGCATTTTTGTTTACTCCATCAAAGTTTTTGGGTCAATTCCAGGTAGATTTCCTGTGCCTTTCGGTAAGTGTCCATCACCTCCGTTTTTTCTTCGGAAGAGGCAAAAGCGTTTTCCGTGGTTTCCAGTTTGGCGATGAATTCGTCGATCCACCGGACGAAATAATACGCCGATTCGGGGCGGATTGTCTTGCGTCCTTCCCCTTTGAGATAGATCGGGCTGGTGTGCGCGCAGGGAAGGAGTTCGTGCTCATATCCAAAGCATCTCGCCGCCAGCCAGGAGGCATCCCCCGGATCGACTGTCACACTGCATTGAATGTGCCGATCATCTCGCTGGGGGATATGTGAGAAGATCACTTCCCCCGAAGCAACAATCTGCACTTCGGCAACCGGTTTTGCGGTAAGAATCTCGATGGCAAGATTCACAGGCTCCCCTTGTGGGAGATCCAACATATCGCCAGGTTCCCGGTCATTGGCTTTGAGAAACAGCATGGCTCCGTTGGTAACGAAATTCCGCCCTTTCCTCAAATTCGCCAGCCACTCGTCGTATGTGAATGGTTGATCCAGTTTCACATAGCATCGGTTGAATCCGACCGGACTCGGCAGGACGCCGCTTGCAGAACCGGCGGATGCCGGGATCTTGAACCCGCAATTCAACAGGTGATACCAGATTCCGCAGACATATTCCCAGAATCCACGAGGGCCAGCTGGGTAGATCGAATCGCGATCCCGCCCCCATGCCGAATAATCCCAGATGGACATTTCCGTCAGATGGTTGTTGTTGATGCCGATGGAATCCGCCAATCCGAATGTGGCCACCACGGGCGATCCCCACCAAAACGGTTTTTCGATATCCACCCACCCGCCCATCTCTTTGGCTTTTTTACACAGGCCGATGTTGGTCGGATACCAATACTGATGCGGTGGCAGGCGCAGCGGTTCTTTGAGATTACACAACAGCACGGCTCCACCACCCCGCTCGTCTTCCGTGGAAAGAACGTCGTACACATGAGTGGCATCCGCCTGCCGGATCGCGGGTCCTTCGGGAGATCCTCCCGCCCACTCGTCTTTCGTGTTCCACACGGTCTGTACCACCCCCACGTTGAGATCCTCCGCGAGCAGGAGATCGTCCATTTGCGCGATGGGGCGGTGAATGTGAAATTCGCCGGACCACCAGCCCCGTGCCGCCATGTCGATCCATCGTTCCAATTCGAGAGTTACCGTGTCGGTCTTGGCGGGATTGAATGACCTCTGGGCGATACGGTATTCCGGGCCTCGGCAAACCTCAACGGTCAGGTGGCCCGCCTCTGCGGGAACTTGCAGAACGGCCTCTCCCCGGCAGACAAAAGACATGCGATAGGGCGGTGCATCCTTGGGTTTATACAGGAATCCTTCCCGGTCCTGGACTTTCACTCGCGCGGGAACAAGGGTGGTTCCACCTTTTTCGACGATCCGCAGATGGATTTGATTCATAGTCGGGTTCATCGGACTCTTCTCTTGCTGGGAAAAAACCTGGCTCGCGGAAAGCAGAACAAAACTGACACAAAACCATCCGAATTTCATTCTCGTCTCCTGATCGCTGCAAAGAAGTCCTGAGTTCTTCGACCGGAACGCCCGAAATCCGTATCGGGCGGCAGGACTGGATTGATGGAAATGTGTCTGGCACGATAGCGCATACATCCTTTTAAGGAAAGGACCAGAGAGTGAATTCCCAGATTCGATTTTCAGCCCTGGCCATGGGGTTAAGCCTGATCCTGGCATTTGCCGTCGGCTGCGGAAACAATCCCGACAAGGCCTACGAACGCGTCATGCGGGCATACCATCAACGGCAACCGGATTGGATCGGCGCTTCTCTGTACGCGCAGGAATTTATCAATCGGTTTCCGGACGATCAACGCGTTCGTCAAATGTACGATGTGCTGGTGAATTGCCATATTCATCTGGAGGAATGGGCCTTGGCACGATCCGTCTGCGAGGAGGTCGTGCGACGGTTCCCGGATGAGGCTACGCGATACGGTGCGGAATTGGCTCGCGGAACGACCTTTTTGGGGGAAGGCAATTATGATGAGGGACTGGCCGCACTCAACCAGATTGTCGATTCCACTGCCAGTGTCATGATGCGGCTGCGCGCGATTGACTACACCGCATCCGCCTACCAGCTTAAGGCCTCGCAGCCGAACGCCGCAACGGAAGTCGAGTGGGCTAATGCAATTTCCGCCTATGATCGCTGGCTGGCTCTTGCCTCCATCCCGGAAACGGCCTCCGCGATTTCGGATATCACTGAGGCCTGCGCCGGGATTTTGATCCGGCGGGCTGAGGCATGGCGTTACATGGGCGATCTGGTGAGGTGTTCACAATCCTATGCGGAAATCGCCAATGCCACACAGTTCCCCGACCTGACTCGCTCTGAGTGGTCATACGTTTCCGCCGAATACCTGAAAGATCATATTCAAAAAGGAGATCCCGACACCCCCATCAACGAACCGGACCGGCAACAACTCATTGCCGCCTATACCCTAACAGTCGAGCAGTTTCCCGATACGGATTTCGGTATCTGGGCACGAGTGGAACTCTGCAAACTCTATAAACCGATTGATCCGGAGAAAGCCGAGTCCTATTTGACCGAGGCCGTTAAGCGTTATCAAAAATATGTCGATCTATATCAGAATTCGAACAATCCGGATGAACGGAATGCGCAACGGTTCTACAAAACCAAAATCGGCGATGCCTATTTCGCGGTCGAAGATCTGGATCGCGCTGAGAAAGCATTCCTCGATCTCAGGAACATGTTCAGCGACGACCAGAATTTGCAGTACTGCGATATGAAGCTGAAGTTCATTGACGAGATTCGGAACCGGGCCTCCGGTTCCCCTGTCAGTGCGACAGCGGAAGTCGAAGCCGCAACGCCTGCCGGGCAATGACGATCTACCTGCTTGGAGAGTGAACCCAGTACGGGGTTGCCACTTCGGGATCGGGGTAAATGGCCGCATTGCCCACTGCATCGGTGGCTTCCAGAAAATAGAGCATCCCCTCCGGAGCCGACGGGATGCGACCGGTGTAGATGTTCCCCGTACCTGCCAGGACCTGAACCTCCCAGGGACGACTGGAAGGAATCGCCTTATACCACAGGCGGACTTTTTCCACCTTCGAGGGATCGTTGATATCAAAGTTGAGGATCAGGTTCCCACCTTCTTCGGAAACCTGGCTGGAAGAATGGAGGACATGAGGCGGTGCGCTGTCATCCGTGACAAACAGCCGATAATACCGTCCCCCCATTAAGGTGGGCGATTCCACGCGATTTCCGGCAATCTCGGCGGAAAAGAAGTATTCGAGCAATCCCTCCGTCACCTTGTCTCCCGGAATCTTGACAACAAAGTAATTCGGCATTTGAACTTCCTGTGCATCCAGGCTCTCTCCCTGCCCGGCGCTGTTTCGGTAGCGTGCTTTCAGTCCGCTTACCGGGACATTCGGCGGGAAACTCAGTTCCAGGGTCAGGTCTTTGCCGGGTCGAGGATGATCGGGCCGCACATGCCCGAATGCCGGTCGCCAGCGGCGGTCGGTCGCGAGTCCATCCCACTCTGCTTCTTCCTGGTCGAGCACGCGACAGTTTTCATCCAGGTCATCGATGTGATTCAGCCAATGGAACTGAGTGGTTTTCATCCTCAGAAGGTCGGGAAAAGCTTTGTATCGGCGGTCCGTGACCAGAGAAAGCGCTGCCCATTCACGGCTGGCTGACTGGACCCCTTCTTTGGCCGCCCAGAGGCTCTGGTGATTCCCGGTTAAGCGATACATTCCGAGCCGGTAGGCACTGGCGGCCTTTGTGAGATGATAGGTGCTCAGATGTCGCAGGGCTTCCGCATCCAATTGCCAGGCCCGAATCTCCTTCCATCCTTTTCTCTCAAGCGGGGTGGTGAGCACATCGGCGGTTCCCATTTTGGCCGCGGGCCGCAGGGTCATCACCTGTTCCAAAGTGCGTTGAGCCTGGGCCGCTTTGCTCGTTGCTTTCGTCAGAATATCCAATGGAGATCTCTTTCCCGTGGTGGTTCCTTCGACCCGGAGTGTTGCGAGTTCCAGCAGGCTTTGGATTGTTGTTTCGTCCTGCGGCTGGGTGGATTGAAATTGATCGGAAATGCTGACGGAGGTTTCCAGCTCCGGGGCGGTGTTTCGACGATCCGGGCCGACACAACTTGTGGCGTAAATCGCCGGAACCACCTGGGACATGTCGATCAACGCCTGCAACATCGAACGCGCTGAGGCCGTGGGCAAAAACGAGAAATGCCTTTGAAAGCGATGCTCCAGCACTTCACGCGGCACATCCGGCGAATAGGCCAGACGTCCCCACATCAACCACCAGTACCAATCCCGCTCGAATGTCCAGGTCCAATACGACAGGTCCTCATAGGCGGTATTTGTGTATGTATCCGTAAGAGGACCATAAGCCCCAATCGGTTGCAGGGTCATTCCAACCCCATTTCCCAGGTGGCAGGATTCCACAACCCGGCGAATGGAGTCCGGGTCCGCCCAGGGGAAGATCCGATGCTCCCCGGCAGCCCGAATTTCGTAGATCACATCGTAGTTGCGAGGCTGAGTCAGCAGGTCGTCGTATGTATATTGCTCCCAGCCGATATACCGTCCCGCAGGAACCTGGTATGGCAATCCAAGAAAATCGCCGTTGAATTTGACCTCGACAGCGGTGGCGTTGGAATGTCCCCCTGCGAGAGCCGTAATGTCATCCCGTTTGAGCAGCCAGCTCCGCATAATCAGGGGGATACTGCCTTCCGCCTTTTCAATCGCCGGAATGACATACCGTTGATAGAACAGCACCCCTCGTCCGGATTCCCCCACGCGGAAGCCGGCGCCGCTCAGTTCGGGACAGGATTGAACGAGTTGTTCCCAGGCTTGCGTGGAGTAGGCTCCCAATGTCTCCTCGGTCTCCTCGGTCTCCTCCTGAGACGGGTCGGGATGACCGGGAATTCGCCAGGATGCATCGTAGGAAACCAGAAACACTCGAATCCCCCGATTCCGGGCGAGTTCAACAATCCGGTTCAGCATCGCGGCGTTCTGTTCCGCCTGCAAAGCGCCCACCCCCACTTCGGGATATGCGTCGAGATAAGTGAAATAAGGAAGAATATTGTGTGATTGAGTACTGATCAGGTCGTACACCCCGTGCAGATCCAGGACATTGAACCGGCCCCGCGCCAGAAGATCCATCCAGCCCTGCCAGAAATCCTCGGAATAGAACCAGGACCATGGGTCCTCCAGGGCCTGGCGCTGAATCAGAATCTGCGCACCACGAACGCCAAGATAGGGAATATGGACTCCATCCCGAACCGCCTGGTACGGGGCACGCTGTGTACCTGCGCGGTCCACCTGTTCGGCTACTTCCTGGAGACCGTACATGGCCCCGGCGGGATCGGACCCTGCAACAAGGACCTCGCTGCTTTCTCCGGCTTTGCGGACCCGGATCTCAAAACTTCCTGCGGACCCCGGCGAGATGGAGAGATTCGTGGCCAGAGGATGCTCAGGCAGAGTGGCGCAACTCAGCAGATCCCCTACGGTTACACGGAACACGCTTGTCTCCCCCGGAGCCTGAAACATGTCGCGGACGCGGACAACCAGCCCCTTATCGCGCAAAACCTCCTCCAGGTCCAGCACCCCGAAACGAATCGGTTCCGGCATTCGGTCGTACAGGTACAGAATCTCCGATTGTTCGACAGCGAAGGCCGGGAGAGCCGTTATCCAGATCAAGGTCAGCAGCCCAAGGCGTTTCATGGCATCCTCCGCATATCCGCCTGTTGTGTGGCACTCCACAGGCTGGAAGCCTGCGCCGGTCACCCTCTTCTCCCTCTCCCTCCGGGAGAGGGTCGGGGTGAAGGCATCTCAATCATCCGTCCTCACGATATGGGCGCCCAGCTGCCTCAGACGGTTGTCCAATTTCTCGTAGCCCCGGTCGATCTGTTCGATGTTCTGAATCACACTTTCCCCTGTGGCACACAAAGCCGCAATCAACAACGCCATACCGGCTCGAATATCCGGGCTGGAGATGACGCTTCCCCTCAGCTTAGTCGAACCGATAATCACCGCCCGGTGCGGATCGCAGAGAATGATATTCGCCCCCATTCCAATCAAACGGTCCACAAAGAACAGGCGGCTTTCATACATCTTCTCGAAAACCATCACAGAACCTCTGGTCTGGGTGGCAATCACCACGGCGATGCTGGTCAAATCCGCCGGAAATCCGGGCCAGGGCGCATCGTCGATCTTTACCAGGCCGTTGAGAATATCGGGGCGCACTTCGAGGCTCTGAGCGGGCGGAACGTGCAAGACTCCATCCGTATAGGTCACGTCAATTCCCAGCCGTCCGAACTGATACAGAATCATCCGCAAGTCCTCATAAGGCACATCTCGAATCAGGATGTCGCTGCCTGTTACTGCCGCCAGGCCGATCACACTGCCGATCTCGACATAGTCGGCGGCAATACGGTGGGTTCCCCCTTCCAGGTCCTCCACTCCGTCGATGGTGAGCACATTCGATCCAATCCCGCCGATCTCAGCCCCCAGGGTATTCAGGAACCGGCATAGCTGCTGGACACTCGGTTCGCAGGCCGCATTTCGAATGATCGTCTGTCCTTCCGCCAGCACGGAGGCCATCACCAGATTCTCGGTTCCGGTGACACTGGCCTCATCCATCAGGATATCAGCGCCTTTGAGACGTTGACCGCACCAGAGATGAAACGAATCCGCCGAGGCGGAACAGTGAACACCCATTTGCTGAAATCCCAGCAGATGAGAGTCGATCCGCCGTCGTCCTATTCGATCTCCGCCGGGTTGGGGGAATTGCGTTCGTCCGCAGCGGGCGAGGAGAGGAGCGGCCAGTGTGATGGAGCCGCGAATGCCGCGGGCGACATCTTTCGGCAGGGAGGTCGCTCCAATGTGTTGGGCCTTGACCTTCACCTCATGCGGCCCGATACGTTCTACTATGGCCCCGATCTCCTCCAGCAGCTGCAACATGCTCCGCACATCGCCGATATCCGGCAGGTTCTCCAGGTGGACTTCTTCCCGTGTCAGCAGGCAGGCGCTCAATACCGGCAGCGCCTCATTCTTATTCCCGGACGGGATGAATTCTCCACCCAGGGGATTGCCGCCCTCGACAACGAAACGCGCCATGTCACCACTCCTGTGTTACCGACGCCTTCTCCACAGGCTGGAAGCCTGTGCCACCCCCTTCTCCCTTTCCCTCTACCATCCTCTCTTCTCCCTCTCCCTCCGGGAGAGGGTTGGGGTGAGGGAATATCGGGGTGGCATCGGCATCCTGCCGGTGTCTACTTGATCACCTTCGGAACAACCACTTCCGCCCCGATTTCCTTGTACGCGGCAATGAGTTTCCGAAACATCTGCGGCGTACCGTCATACGCGCCAACCACCGCGCCGCCCGATCCGGCGAACTTCGAACTGGCACCAACCTGCCGCCCCGTGTGCACAAGCCGAAGGTCCGCCTGGCGAAGCGGCACAATCGAGGCCCGCAGATCGAAGTTCTCATTCATCAGTTCCGAAAGCCGTTTGAAATCGCCCTCGGCCAGTGCCTGTTTCGCCTCTACCGTAATCCCGGCGAAACGTTTCATCGCACTCACCACGTCCGGATCGCCGCGACTGAACCGCTCTCGAAGATTGGTGTGCACAATCTCAGAGCCTTCCGAAAGATCCGCCTGGTACGCCACGTAAAGCGGCGGCAGCTTCGTATGATCCAACTCTTCGTAATATCCGTATCCCTGCTCCTGCATCAACTCCCGATTGAAATCCATATAGACCATCCCCTGGTATGTCTGGATCACCCGGTCCTGCAACCCGGCGGCAATTCCCAATTCATCCACCTCCGCGCTCAGCACAAGATTCGGCTGAAGATGCCTGGGAATGTCAACATCAAAGAACTCGCGAAGCGCCCGGATTGTTGCTGTGATAATCGCACTCGATCCCGCCAGCCCGACACGCGCGGGGATGTTCGACTCGTATTCCAACGTAAAATTCCGGTCCGAGAGTCCGATCCCTTCCTGGTCGCAGTAATCGGCGAATCGTTTGATCGTGGCCATAATCAACCGGACACCGCCGTAATAGCCGTTCTGGTTAATGCACTCCCGGAGCGCGCTCAGAGACCGGTAAACCGGAGTATCGATCGCGCTGGGTTTGATTTCGAGATTGGCGGATGGGTAGCAGAGAACGCGGGCGCGAAAATTTCCCACAATAACGGAGATGGTCTTTCCGTAATAACCGTCGGACGGGTTTCCCACAAGGCCCGCGCGGGCATAGGCGTATGTTTCTATCATATCGAACTCCTGTACGAGAATGGAGCCGATGCAGAGTATCTCGGCGCCGAATCAGGATAAGACATGTTGCATCCTGATAGAAGTCTGGCAAGGGCGCACCGCCGCATCCTCGATACTACCGGAAGAAAGAAGATATGCGCCGTTGAATGACCCCCTCCCGTATCTCAGAGAACAGACTTCCCCTCTCCACACTTGGAGAGGGGGCCAGGAGGTGAGGACTTCTTCTGCGCGAAACAGACGAGGGCTTCCCCACAATCCACCGCTGTGCCGATATGATCCAACAGCCGAAATACCGCCTCAACAGGGTGACAACGGAACGGATGAACCAGCGGGAACCACACCGGATGACCGTGATGGACAGAGAAAATCCATCTCACAGAAAATCCAACAGCCTCCAGTGCGTATGTAAGGGACCGATGAGAGAAATACAGGAGATGGACGGGGGGTGACAACCTTCCGAATCGAGTCCGGAGATCCTTCTTCATGAGGATCCGAACCACCGCTTGAGCCGCCGGACCGGCCATGCGACGAATGAATCGTTCGGTCCGGCTTCGCAGGCTTTCGGCATTATCCGTATCCAGAACCAGGAAACCGCCCGGTTTGAGCAAACGGAAAACACTCTCCAGAGTCTCCCGAGGCCGTGACAAATGCTCGATGCAATGCTTCAACCGAACCACATCGAATCGCTCAACGCCGAGATCGGTCGATTCGATAGCACCGTGGAAGATGGTAACTCCCTGGATTGGCCGTGCGTGACTTACCGCCTCCTGGGACACCTCAATTCCAAATGCTTGCCATCCCGCGCCGGCAAAGGACTCCAGGTATCGTCCATCCCCGCAGCCCACATCCAGCAGGGTTCCCCTTGTTATCCCCGTAACATGCTCGATTGCCAGCCGCTGGCGCTCCGACTCTTCTCGCATCTGCGCAGATTTCTCCGCATCGAAGTATCCGTGTCCGGCATCTCCCCAATTGCTTCCGTAGTACTCGCGATTGTAGATCTCCTCGCAGTCTTCCCGGGTCAGAATGGGGAATGGAGAGACGAAGATCAGTGTGCATATCCTGCACTGCACGGCTTGATATTCCCGCCCGTCTCGCCCTAGAACCGAGTCGATTTTCCGAATCTCGGTTGCGGCGCAGATCGGGCATTTGTCCGGGATGAATTCCATCCGATTGATTCCTGCCGGAAAAGAATCGGGCGCAGGCCGATCAGGACCTGCGCCCGCTGAATCTCGTTTCTATGCGGAGAGGCGGATCATCCTTCCTCAGTGTCCTCTTGGGATTCTTCCGGGGGTGTTTCCACATCCCCTGCGTTCCCATTCTGGTTTTTCGCCGCCTCCTCCGCCTGACGTGACTGAAGCGCCTCATGGATAAGAGCACCCAGGGAGTTCAAAGATTCCTTGGAATCGCTCAGATATTGTTCGACTTCGCGGTGTTCCTGCTCGCGCTGGTATTCCCTCATGGAAAGGCTGATCTTCTTGTTGTGCCGATCGAACTTTGTGATCTTCATTTTCACGCGATCCCCGATCTGAGGCGCTTCTTCGCCTTTCAGCAGGGTAGACGCATGAGCCAGTCCTTCCACACCGGAAGACAGTTCCACAAAGGCTCCGAATTCAGTCAGCTTGACGACCGTTACATCGACGACATCCCCGACCCGGTAACTCTCACGGGCCACATCCCAGGGATCCTGCTCGAGCTGTTTCAGTCCCAGGGAAATCCGCTGCTGCTCCGGATCGATGTCGAGTACCTTGCAGGTGACCTCCATGCCTTTCTTCAGCACTTGCTTGGGGTGCTTGACTTTCTCGGTCCAGGAGAGATCCGAAACATGGATCATCCCATCCACACCTTCCGGCAGGCGCACGAATGCACCGAAGTCGGTCAATCCGGTGACTTGCCCCTGAATGACGGCACCGACCGGATAGTTCGCTTTTGCGATGGTCCATGGGTCCGTCGTCGCTTCCCGTATGCTCAGGGAGATCCGCCGACGCTCTCCGTCGATGGCCAGCACTTTCACCCGCACTTCGTCACCGACCTTCAGTTCTTCCGAAGGGTGTCTCAGGCGACGAGTCCAGGAAATCTCCGAAATATGGACTAATCCTTCTACGCCTTCCTCGAGCTCCACAAAAGCCCCATATTTTGCCAGGCTGGTGACCTTGCCGCTCACTTTGCAGCCGGGAGGATAGTGGTTCGCCACGCTCAGCCACGGATCGGATTTCGACTGCTTCATGCCCAGGGAAATCCGCTCTCCGTCGACTTTCAATACGGTCACATCGATTTCCTGGCCGACTTTCACTACATCGCCCGGATGGGCGACATGACTCCAGGACATGTCATTGATATGCAGTAATCCGTCGATTCCTCCCAGGTCCACAAACGCACCGAAATCGGTGAGGTTCTTCACACGTCCCTTGGTCCAGGCCCCTTCCCGGACTCGGCCCATGGTATCTTCCCGGAGACGTTTGCGCTCCTCTTCGAGAAATGCGCGCTGGGACAGAATCAAGTCGCGACGGCCCCGCATTTCGATGATCTTGGCCTTGATCCGCTGACTGAGCAGGGATTGCTGCTGTTCCGGCGTCCGCGAATGAGGCCCCATTTGCGAAAAGGGAATGAATCCGCGCAAGCCGTCCACATCCACCTGGAATCCGCCCTTCAGGATCTCCTGAACGACGCACTCCACCGGTTCGCCTTTTTCGAAGGCTTCGCGGGTCACAGCTTTCGCGCGGCGTTCCTTCGCTCTCAGACGCGAGAGGACCGGGTGTCCTTCCTGGTTCTCCCGCTGCACGACCATCACATCCACTTCCATCCCAATAAAGACGTTCTGGTCTTTCCTGTCCTGCAGGAACTCCTTGAGAGGGACAATCCCTTCCGATTTGGAGCCGATATCGACAACCACGTCTTCGGAACTGACCTTCAGAACGCGCCCTTTGATGATCTCTCCGACTTCAAAGGTGGGCATCGTGCTGTCGATCAGCTGGTTCATTTCCTCTTCTTCTTGCTCAGTGAATCCCTCACGGTTTTCGTCGATTCCTTCCGTGTCGGAGTCACTCAACCTGACCAGAGACATCGAATGATCGTCTTCGGGAGGGTCCACCGAGGGAGCGGACTCCCGATCTGCAGGAGTGCAAGACGGATCAGCCTGGGATGCTGAATCCGGACAGTCATCGTCTGCCGTCGAGGAGTCGGTCCCGGGATCGGTCGGACTGCTGCAGTCCTCATCGGGGGCTTGGGAAAACACCCCCGCGTCCGTCTGTTCGTATGTTGTGTGGGATTCGAATTCCTGGGGCACTGAAACCGATTCTGCGGTTTCCGGGGTTTCCCCCTGAAAATCCGCCTCCTGCGTGACAGGCTCCGAAACCAACAGATCCGCAGCCTGCTCCAAATGTCTCTCGTCGCTCATACTGCTTTACAGCCTCCGCCGTTGTAAAGGCATGCCATGCCCCTACTTTGATTTGCTTTTTTCTTCCAGCGCGTGAAGGGCTTCCTCCAGACGTCTGGTAATTTCCTCATAGGTGCTGCGTTCCTTCGGACCCTCCTGGATGAGATCCAATCCTACGGGAGATCCGAAATGAACACCGATTCTTACGGGGCGCGGGAAAATGCCAGTTCGAGGGAGAGCGTGAAAGGTTCCCGAAATGTACGTCGGGATGATCGCCGCCCGGCTTCGGCACGCTAAGAAACCGACTCCGGACTTCAACGGTCCTATGTTTCCGTCTCGACTGCGTGTTCCCTCCGGGAAGACCAATACGGTCTCACCGTGGCCTAACGCCTCCAACGCGGCCCTGAGAGATCCTGCATCCCCTTGTCCTCTTCGGATGGGAGTCACCCCAATCCGCGTCAGCCACCAGCCCAGTATCGGGACTCTCCACAACTCCTCTTTCGCCAAAGGATGAACGACCCGAGGAGAGGTGACACCCAATGTGATGGGATCCAGATAGCTACAGTGGTTGGACGCCAAGATGCAGGGACCTTCTTCAGGGATCTCTTCCTGCCCACTAACGTCTAATCCGAAATATAGCCGAAGTGCGCCTCCGATCAAGAATTTGTTGACTTGATAAAACCTTGTCATAGAACACGGTATAAATCACTAGATCCTATCAGACCGTTCTTCAACTTGCAAGCGGCGTACAAGGCTTTCGATCCGGTCTGTTACCTCCTCCGCGGACGCCGCCGAGGAATCGATCACTGTCGCTTCTTCCGCGATTCGCAATGCCCCCACGTCACGAGTTCGGTCCCGTCGGTCCCGTTCCAGCAGATCCCGCAAGGTGTCTTCATAGGAGACGGCCATACCGGATGCCTCCAGCTCCTCGGTTCGACGCCGCGCACGTTGTTCCGCCGTGGCATCCAGGTATACCTTCACCTGCGCCTCCGGAAACACCACCGTCCCGATGTCCCTTCCCTCCATTACCACGCCGCCCCGGCGTCCCATTTCCCGTTGCATCTCCACCAGGCGGGAACGAACACGTGGATGATCCGCGACCGCCGAAGTGGCTCGACTCACCTCCGGAGAACGAATCTCCGCGCTGATATCCTGGCCGTCACAGCGGACACGCACCCTCGAACCGGCCTGCTCCAACTCGATCTGAGTCCGTTCCATCAACGCGCCGACCGCCTCTCGATCCTCCAGGTCCATCCCCTCCCGGAGCGCCTTCCAGGCTGCCGCACGGTACATGGCTCCCGTGTCGATGTACAGGAATCCAAGGCGGTCCGCCAGCAGACGCGCAACAGTACTCTTTCCCGATCCCACCGGCCCGTCAATTGCCACGATGGGAAGCCGTTGCCGTACCATATCCATTCAGCACCCGATTATAGCATGTTTCGATGGGGTATTCAGTTATTATCCTGTCAAATTCACTCCGGGGAAGGTCCCTGCCGAACCATTCCTGACACCTTTATCGTTTCCCTGGGTGACTTTCATCGGAGTTCTGTCCTTTATTGTGGTTCTCCCTTTCGGGACAGGATGATGAAGAGACCGACGGAAAGGATGGCTTTGAATCATGGACCAGATGCAATTCCCCGACAAAGACCATCCGAAGGTACGATCCCTTGAGGCGTCTCCTGTGGAGATCCGGGGTCAACAAATGGTCTGCATTCAAGACCCCTTAAGATTGAATGAACACGCCATGGCGATCAATCCGGCAACTCTCTTCCTGATGTCTCTGATGGACGGGACTCGGGACATCCTCGATATCCAGGCCGATTTCGCCCGACAAACAGGACAGATCCTGTTTCGCGATGTCGTAGACGGGTTGGTTTCGCAGCTCGATGAAGCCTGTCTCCTTGAGAATGAACATTTCCGGGATCGAATGAACGCGGTAAGAAACGAGTTCCTGCAAATGCCGATGCGCTCGCCTCGTCACGCCGGTATTTCCTATCCCGCCGATCCCGAAGAACTGACAGATTTCTTGGGGAAAATACTGGATGAATTCCATGAGCCGTTACCGATCCCTGATATGGACGGACCGCCTGTCGGTCTCATCGCTCCCCATATCGACTTCAACAGGGGGGCAGAGGCCTATGCTGCGGCTTATGGCACACTTCGTCCCTGGGTTGAGAAGATAGATCTGTTTGTCATTCTGGGAACGTGCCACAGCGGACTGGACCAGGGGTTCGCCCTTACTCGCAAGGATTATGAAACCCCACAAGGCCCTGCGGAAACCGACCGGGATTTCGTGGATCGGCTTTCCGCCAGGCTGTCCTGTAACGCCTTTGAGCAGGAATTCGCACATCGCGATGAGCATTCAATTGAATTCCAGGCGGTTTGGCTGCGCCATATTCTCCCCGCGAATCGCCCGCTGAAAATCGTGCCGATCCTGTGCGGCGGGCTTCTTCACTGCATTCAGCAAGGCATTTCACCTGAGAATGATCCGGAAACACGCGAGTTCTGCGCCGCTCTGGTCGATACAATTGAAGAGACCGACGGAACAGTCTGCGTCATTGCCGGAGTTGACCTGGCTCACATGGGGCCGCAATTCGGGGGAACCGAACGCATGACACCAGGATTCCTGGCGCACCTGGAAGAACGGGACCGAACGACCCTGGAGTTTGTGGAACGGATCGACCCGGAAGGATTCTATCAGAACATCGCGTCCGAGCTGGACGAGCGACATATATGCGGATTCACGCCTATTTATGTCCTTCTGAGAACCACAAAGGCCGAAAAGGGAAGTATTCTCCGCTATCAACAAACGGTGAACCAGCAGACACAGTCCGTGGTTTCGTTCACAGCAGCAATGCTGTTCGGATAGGCGGGGAACTCAGGCCGCTTCCTCACTGATCGCTTGAATGGTGTTGTCGATCATCTTCCTGAAGTCGAACACCACCACCCCGAAATACTGCTGACCGGGGCTTGTCACAAGCGAGATCGCCTCCTGGTCGTCCCCAAGCATGAAGAGATCGCAGCCGTCCGTCACAAAGAACAGATTGTGCTGGAGCGGCTCGTCCAGGTGCTTGGGCATATTCTTCCGAAGGTAAGCGATCCCCTTGCGCACACGCTGCATGGATAGACCCTGTTTGCGTAGCTGCAAGAACCACCGAAGCAGTATTAAATCACTGAAAGAATAGAGCTTATGTCGTCCGCAGCCCTGCGCAGGACGAATGCTTGCCTTGATGAGTCCGGTCTTCTCATAATAATGAAGACGAACCGGATCGATCTTGATTCCATCCAATCGGTGGATCAATTCAATGATCTCGCCCGATTGAAAGGCGGTTTTGATTGGAGTGACCGGTGACACCATTGGTTTTTTCATCGCTCTCCTGCAAGTCCCTGTCGATAGGAAGAACATCACAACTTTCCAAAGCAGTCTAGCACAAATGAAATCCGTCTGTCGATAGGATCTACAGGAAATCTTTCATTAAATTTTCAATGGCAGGCAGATCGAGGCCATTTCAGGGTTCCCGGCCGGATTTATGCCGTGGAAGCCATACGCCGTGGTCGGGGCGGAGAGGTCGGGACCTTGCTGACCTTGGATTCTTCCTGGAGCGGGAGAAGGATTTCGGCACGGGTTCCATGGGGACTGAGAATGTGCAGGGAGAGTTTTCCTCCATGACGACGAATCACCCGATGCGACACCAACAGTCCCAAACCCACCTGTCCCGGCTTGAATTCCGGCATCTGGAAAATGTTATATTCGCCCCGTGCAATCCGAGGATCGACGCCTTTTCCAGTATCAGTGACTGTGATGGCCGCCATCGCGGGCTGGAAATGATCGCGCGTTCTCAACTGTTCCGCCGCAATACGCAACACTCCACCCTGCGGCATGGCTTCCAACGAGTTGATGCAGAGATTGATCAGGACTTGCTCGATTTCCGCGGTCTGGATCGACGCCGGAAGAGCCTCCGGGGAAGAAGATTCCTCCACGGTGATCCCCGGCACATCGAGACGACGCATGAAGTCGGTCACACGCTTCACCACAACGTTAAGATTTGCGGCTTCCGTATCTTCCAACAGAGATCGATGGAACAGGCGCAGATCGTCCACCAGCATTCCGGAATGGCGAAGGGCTTTCTTAACGGATGTGGTTGCCAGGTTGGCCTCTTCCGCCGTAATCCGCTGCCCTTGCAGCCAACGTATCATTGTCTGGACGCCTCGCGTGGCAGCGGTGACGGTTTTTGCCGCGTGGTCCGCCAGATGCCGGAGAGCCTGGGCACGCTGCAACAGCAAAATCTGTCTCTCCAAGACAAAAAGATGGCTGGCATCCTCAAAGAAACAGTGAAATCCGTGGCTCTCCCCGTTCATGTCAATAGGCACTACGGTCAGCCGAACGGGATACAATACCCCGTCTTTCCCCCGGACCTGGGTGTCCAATCTCGCAGGCGAACCATCCGTGCCAAACAGGCGGCTGGATCCGGGGATATTGGGTTCCTCCAGGAAAAATCCGACCGGACGGCCTAACGCCTCTGAAATGGAATATCCCAGGAATTTGGACCAGGCTTCGTTTGCCCCTGTCACATACTGGCTCATATCCACCGAAATCGTGGGAACCGGGCAGGAGTTGATAATACTCCGATAAGCGGCTTCCATCACCTTGCTGCGGTCGCGATGACCGCCGAGTTGCTCCTTCATGGTGGACACTTCTCCCTCGGTTCGGGTACACCGGGAAAGGAGCGTGAATATGCTGGAGAGGAACAGCAGGCAGGCCAGTAAAATCCCGACAATCGGCACGAATCCGGCGAGAAGGCGTCCCGTCGATTCACCGAATTTCGAAAGGAAAAAACTGTGGGGAACCGCAAAAATCCCTGCGGACAGAGTCGCGAGGATCAACGCACCAAAAACCGGGCTGAGAAGAGCGCGGCGGTTCGGATTCCCGCGAGTCAGCACCCATAAAGCATGGAGGGCAATCACAAGCCCCGCGATCAGAACCAGATCGCCGATGAGCGGATAGCCGGAAACAAACAGAAGAATCAGTCCCAGAAGAAAGAGAAAGCCAACGGCAGACGGGATCAGCATCGCTTTCCGTCTCTCCAGAACCTCCCATTGATCCGGTGAAGGCAGGGGATTCATTGTCCATCCACAGCGGCTCTGTATGCCAATTATACCTTACCGCCGCTCGTGTCTTATTCTTTCACCCACTCTTTCAAGTCCCGGATCACTCGATGCACGTCGATCCGGTCAGCCTCAGCCCGGAAATTCAAAATGATCCGATGGCGCAAAACCGGTTCGACCACGGATCGGATATCTTCCCTGGACAGGCACGTTCGACCATCCAGGACAGCGCGCACTTTGCCGCCCAACACCAGATATTGCGAGGCCCTCGGTCCCGCACCCCAGGAAACATACTGATTCACGCTTTCCGGCCGTCCCGATGCACCGTCCGTTCGGTTGGGCCTGGTGGCCGAAACGAGACGCACCGCATAAGAGATGACATCCTCCGAGGCCGGGACTTTTCGAATCAGGTCCTGAACCCGCAAGACCTCTTCCCCCGTCATGACGGTCTGCGGTTTCGCCATATAGGCCGAAGTGGTATTCTCCACGATCATAACCTCTTCCTGTTCAGATGGATAGTCGATATTCACCTGGAACATGAAGCGGTCCAGCTGGGCTTCCGGTAGTGGATAGGTCCCTTCCTGCTCGATCGGATTCTGTGTGGCAAGCACAAAAAACGGCCTTTTCAGATCATGACCGATTCCCCCGGCGGTCACCCGGTATTCCTGCATGGCCTCCAGGAGCGCCGCCTGGGTTTTCGGCGGGGTGCGATTGATCTCATCCGCCAATACAATATTGGCAAACAGCGGTCCCGGAATGAAGCGAAACTGCCGTTCTCCGGTACTTCGGTTCTCTTCCAGCACCTCCGTGCCCGTAATATCGGACGGCATCAGATCCGGCGTGAATTGGATACGCTTAAAAGAAAGATCCAGGATTCTCGCCAGTGTCTGAATGAGTGTTGTCTTGGCCAATCCCGGCACGCCCATCAGCAGCACATGCCCCCCGGCAAACAGGCTGATAAGCAGTTCCTCGATCACACGAGCCTGCCCCACGATCTGTTTGCAGATCTCCGTAATCAGGAGATCTCGCCGTTGATGAATCTCCTGAAGCAGATCGTAGTCCGATGTCGTCGCGATGGTTTCGTTCATAGTCCCATTTCAGCACGTCGCAATCCGCGTGAAAATATTCCCTGTCAATGGAGCGGAGTTGATAAGTCTAACAAACTCAACCCCCTCTATATCTCCCCCAATCTTGGGGGAGAAGCGTGTGCGCCTATTCGCGGGTCTTGAGACAGCCTGCCAAGCGTATATCCAACAGTTCACTTTATCCGCCGACGTTGATTCGGTCAACAGAGCAGCTTATGGTTCGAAAATATAGAATACACATTTAGAACGAATCGAAAGGAAAAAAAGTATGAATCTCGAAGGAAAAGTGGCTTTGGTGACGGGAGCAAGCACGGGGATTGGCGCGGCCACGGCAATCGCTCTGGCTCGTGAAGGAGCGGATGTGGCCGTGAATTACCTGCGCAGCAAGCAGGCGGCAGAAGAGGTGGCGGCACAGATTGAGAAACTCGGTCGTCGGGTTTCTCTTGTGCAGGCCGATGTTAAAGTGGCCTCCGAGGTGGACGCGATGATCGAGAAAACAGTCGCGGAATTGGGGCCGGTTGACATTCTGTTCAACAATGCCGGGGCGCTTGTGGCGCGCTGCCCGGTTGTAGAAATGACCGAGGAACTGTGGGATGAAGTCATCGCGCTGAATGTGAAAGGAACCTTTCTGCCGACTCGCCGGGTCATTGCGGGAATGATGGAACGTGGCTGGGGACGGATTATCAACAACGCTTCCGTTGCGGCTCAGCACGGCGGGGGACCGGGAGTGGTAGCGTATGCTTCCGCAAAAGGCGCGGTAATCGGCTTCACAAGGGGACTGGCCAAGGAACTGGCCGCGACGGGTGTGACCTGCAACGCCGTCGCGCCGGGACTGATCGAAACCCCTTTCCATGACAAGTTTACCGATGCGGAGAAGCGCAAAGCGCTTGTCCAGATGGTTCCCATGCGACGATGGGCACGTCCGGAAGAAGTCGCATCGGCGGTTGTCTTCCTGGCTGGAAAGGGGAGCTCTTATATGACAGGGCAGACTCTTACCATTGACGGCGGATGGTATATGCACTGAACAAATGCGTTTACCAGTCTTGAATTGATCGCGCTATGTTGGCTAAAATACTTGTCTTGTCCGGTTTATGGGTTTCTCTGTCCCGTACCGGACCGAAGCAATGCAGTGTCGGATTGTTCCGACCCTGAATAACGGGAAAATCATGAAGCAAAAATCCTATGTACCCAAGAAAGCCGACCTGGAGAAGCCCGATTCCTGGCATCTGGTAGATGCCGATGGACAGGTGCTTGGACGGTTGGCCAGCCAGGTTGCCCAGCTGCTGCGCGGCAAACACAAACCCACTTTCACCCCATTCCTGGACTGCGGCGATCATGTGGTGATTGTCAATGCAGATAAAGTGGTTCTATCCGGAAGAAAACCGGAGAAAAAGATGTATTACCGCCACAGCAATTATCCCGGCGGACTGCGAAGGATACCCTACGAGGAGATGTCCCGAAAACACCCGGAACGGGTGATCACCTTCGCCGTTCAGGGAATGCTGCCGAGAAACCGTCTCGGCAAGAAACTCTTGCGCAAACTCCGCGTGTATACCGGACCGGGGCATCCTCACCAGGCCCAGAATCCCCAATCCTTCAAGTTGACCCGATAGTGGGAGGAAACCAGAATGTCTGATGTTCGTGGAACGTATATCGCCTATGCAACCGGACGCCGGAAATCTTCCGTCGCACGAGTTTATTTGAAACCCGGCTCCGGTGAGATCACCTGCAACGGGCGTCCTCTCAAGGACTACTTCACGCGCCCGATTCATGAAGTCGTCATCAGCCAACCTCTGGAGCTGACGCAACAGAAGGGAAAACTGGATGTCGTTGTCCGCCTTCACGGAGGGGGCTTGTCCGGCCAGGCTGGAGCCACTCGACTGGGGATCTCCCGCGCCCTCTCGGAATTGGACCCGAAACTCCGAAAGCCGCTCAAGAAAGCCGGGTATCTCACCCGCGACGCGCGCATGGTCGAGCGTAAGAAGTACGGTCGTCCCGGCGCACGGAAACGGTTCCAGTTCTCCAAACGCTGAGTCCTTATCCCTATCGCCTTGCTATTTCCGACAGGCCGGATGGTTTCCGGCCTGTTTTTATTTTATGATTCCAAATAACACAACATAATCGGATACACCATCCTCCCTCCCTGGCTTTGTCGGGCGGGCCTTCCGTTGAGGAGATCGAAATGGAAACGGTTCGTGTCGGTTTGGTCGGTTCGGGTTTCGTATCGGAGATTCATGCGCTGGCGTTCAAGCAGGTTCGCGGCGCTGTTGTGTCGGCAGTCGCCTCCCCCACAGAGGGACATGCCGATGTCTTCGCCCGCAAATATGGCATTCCCCACGCATTCACCGATTATCGCCAGCTGCTTGACCTGAAGGAATTGGACCTGATCGTGCTGGGATTACCGAACGATCTCCATTGCCAGGTGTGCCTGGACGCCGCCGATGCCGGGAAGCATATCGTTTGCGAGAAACCGTTATCGATGAACCTGGCGGAGGCCGACCGAATGATCGCCGCCTGCAAAAACGCCGGGGTGAAGTTGATGTACGCCGAGGAACTCTGCTTCGCCCCCAAGTACGTTCGCCTCAAGGATTTGGCCCGTGAGGGAGCGTTGGGACAGGTCTATCTGGTCAAACAGAGTGAAAAGCACGACGGCCCGCATTCCCCGTGGTTCTGGGATGTCCGACGGTCCGGCGGCGGTGTAACCATGGACATGGGCTGCCATGCCTTTGAGTTCTTTCGCTGGATGCTGGACAAACCGAAAGTCCTCGACATATACGCAGACATGAAACAGGTGCTGTATTCCGGGCGGACCGACGGAGAGGACAGCAGCCATATCCTTGTGACATTCGAGGGAGGCGCTACCGGCTTGGCCGAGGAAAGCTGGGTCAAGAAAGGCGGCATGGACGACCGCGCGGAGGTGTTCGGAACCGAGGGAGCGGCGTATGCCGATATGCTTTATGGCAATTCCATCCGCACATACAGCGAGAAGGGCTATGGATACGCCGTCGAGAAGGCAGGGTCCACTCGAGGATGGTCGTTCACCATGTATGAGGAGATCTGGAACTACGGATTCCCCCAGGAAATGCAGCATTTCGTAGACTGCGTTCGTGAGGATAAACCTCCATTGGAGACTGGCGAGGATGGGCGTGCGGTGTTGGAGATGATTTTCGCGGCCTACCAGTCGGCGGCGTCGGGCAGGAGAGTCGCGCTGCCTTGTCATTCCCCCGATACGCGTCCGATTGATCCCTGGCTGGCCTCACGAAGCGGAAAATAGGCCATGCCCTCCATCGACACAAAGCCGTTGGTTGCCTTACAGGAACGGTTGGCCGGATTGGCCTCGCTGAAGAATCAGCTGCCTTTATGGAAGAAGATCCGAACGGTGGCAGGCTGCGATGTCTCCTGCCGAAAGCACGGAAAGACGGGATATGCTGCCATTGTTGTGCTTTCGTTCCCGGATTTGAAATTTCTGGTCCAGCAGACCGCCACGGGACTGCTGGAATTCCCTTACATCCCCGGGCTGTTGTCCTTTCGGGAGCTGCCCCTGCTGCTCGAATGCTGGCGGAATCTCGAAGAAAAGCCGGATGTTGTGATTTGCGATGCGCAGGGATTTGCGCACCCGCGCAGGATGGGACTGGCCTCACATTTCGGCGTGGAAACCGGCGCGGTCACAGTGGGATGTGCAAAAACACGACTGACAGGAGAGTTCGAGGAACCGGACATGGAGCGGGGCAGTCGGTCCGATCTAGTCTTAAACGGGAAGAAGATCGGAGAGGTGCTTCGAACACGAGACGGAGTGAAGCCCCTGTTTATCAGCCCCGGTCATCGGATCGACTTTCGCCACGCTTCGGAACTGATTCTCCGGCTCACCCCGATGTTTCGTCAGCCGGAACCGATTCGGGTGGCACATCGCCTTGTGAATCAACTGCGAATGGAACACAATGACCGTTGAAAGGAGAATCGGATCATGACTCTCCGGGAACGATTTCAGGCTTTGGGTGAATGGTGGCAACGAACGCGGTCCTTTTTGCGGCGCGGGCTTTGGGAGGACGAGGGCCAGACCCCGGTAAAACCGGGTATTCGAGCGTTCTTGCGGTTCATTGTCCTCGTATTCAGGGAGTTCAATCGGGACGATTGTCTCACGCGGGCTTCCGCTCTGACCTATATTGCCCTCCTCGCCATCGTGCCGATTCTGGCCATCATGTTCGCCGCGTCGCGCGGCTTTGGATTGGAGGACGCGGACCAGCTAATTTCGAAGTTGTTCAATTTGGATCCTACGGCCGAAGACGACGTCAGTAAGGCCATCCTGGGTGCAGTGAATTACATTCAGGGATCTGTGGCAAATATCAATTTCCTTAAACTGGGGGTATTTGGAATTTTGGGATCTATTTTTACGGCTTTCATGGCGATTGGCAGCGCCGAAGAAGCCTTTAACCGGATTTGGGGTGTCAGCCATGGTCGAACGATCTGGCGACGATTCAGCGACTACCTGAGTGTGCTCATGGTCGGCCCCCTGCTGATCTACTTCTCGCTCCAGCAAAGCAAGAAGGCAATCAACCGGGTAGTTCAAAACGCCTTTTTCGAGGTAGATATCCCATCGAGTGTCAGTCAGCCTGTCCTGGCGCTAATTACGGCCTCTCTTGCCTTCACATTCGTCTACCTGTTCTTGCCGAATACCCGCGTCAAGTTGCGGTACGCCCTTGCAGGCGGATTTCTTGGGGGAGCATTGTGGCAGTTCTCTCAGTGGATCTACGTGAAATTCCAGGTCGGCGTTGCGAATTACAGCGTCGTGTATGGAACTCTATCTGCTTTGCCGATCTTTCTATTGTGGATTTATCTCAGCTGGGTGATTCTCCTTTTTTGCGCGGAGGCAACCTTCTGCCTGGAGAATTTCAAACGACTGTCGCGTGAATTCCTGGATGTCAACCTCTCCATGCGAGATCGGGAATCCATTGCGCTCTGGATGACAGCGCGTGTCGCCGAGTCCTATTATCGAAATAGCCCCCGATGGAATATCAAGCGGTTCAGTGATTCCCTTCGTTTGCGGGATTCGGTCACAACAGAGGTACTGCAACCGTTGCTGCAAAAAGAAATCCTTGTGGTCCTGGCGGATTCGGAACAGTCCATCGTACCGGGAAGAGATCCTTCCACCATTCGACTCTCCGAGATTCTGGACGCTATTGCGAAATTCGGCGATCAGATCCCACCGGGGGGTGACGATTCGCTGCTTCTGTCGGCAACCGACCAGAGAAAACGCATGAGACACCTCGGAGAGAACCAGGCCGATGCCACGGTCACGGACTTTCTACGGAAAACGTTTTCGGAAGGGGGTGCGTGAAAAGGTGACAATTCAATTTCAGATCTCCTGTCCAGGCAGGATTGACCCAAGGAGTAACCTCAAATACCATGCGCGGAATGTTGCGCAGGCCCTTCCCGGCAGACTGGTTCTGCGAACGATTTTGCTCCAAGGCTGAATATGCGATCCCATTTGTTTGGAAAAGAGGTGTTCCATGGAGTCCATTGAACCTGGGTACCACAGTCGCCCGCGAAACTGGACAGACGACCTGGCATCGGGAAACGATCTGGTCGATCAGCAGCACCAGGAACTGCTTCGCCGATTTGAAATGCTGGAAGATGCTCTCAAGAGCGGGCAGGCATTTGCCGAAGTCAAGGCTCTTGCCGCGTTCCTCCAGCGATACGTTCTCACGCATTTCAACACGGAAGAGCGATATATGTTGGCCGGCCATTACCCCGGATCCGCCATCCATTCAGGCGAACACGATCAGTGCAAAAGACGGATCTTCCAGTTCAAACAGTTCATTGAAACCGAGAGTGATCGGAAAAAGATCATCGCCGTGGCATACAGCATGTTGGCAATCTGGGTCAGAGAACATATCCTGAATCACGATGTTCAATGTTTCCAATACCTCAAGCACAGGAAAAAGGCGGAGGCAGCTGTCGATATCGACTACGAGTGGAGTCCGGAAAGTTCAAAACTGTGGACACCCGATTTCGAGATCGGCATCGAGAACATCGACACGCAACATCGCAACCTGGTCATGTGGACAGAATATGTTCAAGACGCAGAGTCTCTTTCTGACGAAGAAATCCGTCAGCTGTTGGATTTCATCCATGGATTCATCGTGACTCATTTCACGGATGAAGAACTCCTCATGATGGACATTCAATTTCCCGATTTTGAGAAACATTCGGAGCTGCACTACGCAACTCGAACAAAGTTCTTTGAGGTCAAGGAATGGGTCGGTCAGGATCTTGGCGCTCCGGATAAACGTGGGATGGTATTGGAACTGTTCCAGGCTTATGTTGAACACATAGGGCAATACGATACGCAATTCAAGAAATACTTCCGCAGTTGATACCTTTCGAATTCCGGATTCAATCACAGCGATTCCGAATCGGGAGAGTCTATCGTGATGTCAGACGTTGCAGACTCGACGGTCGCAGACTCAACGGTCGCCGATTCGACGGTCGCGGATTCAACCTCGGACTCAACAGTGGCAGAAGGGACCGGGGGAGAGGGGATCTGCTGACTCCAGAGAGGCGAGTCTGGGGAAACGATGCTTCCACGCGCCAGCAGATGCGTGGAAACGACCAGCGTGGGACTGATCCGGGCTATCCAATACGGCGGAATAACCATCCCGAAATCTCTCATGTCTATTTCGAACTCGCTGTCGATTCGCAGCCGTGCATCGGGATCTCCCGAATGATGCGGAGGTCTGTAGCATAGAGTCGCGGCAACTCGGATTTCATGGGTGGCCCCACGGATCTCGATCACTCCCTCTGCAACAGCTTCCACCTCACGCGACACCCCAAACACATTCTCATCGGAAATCAATCGGTTGATAGTGAGACGTGCCAGCGGATGATACTCTGCGTTCAACCACTCCGGCGACCGAATCGTCTCATCCCGGACCGAGATCCCGGATCGAAATGCGCCCGTTTCGACTACCACTTCTCCCGATGCGGCGGAGATCAGTTGGCTCGGCATTTTCAGGATTCCGTTGACTGCTCGCGTCCGGGCAATCAGCAACTCCGCCGGTGCATTCGACTCGAACACAACAATGTTCTCTTCCGGCCTCCAGCGATGGAGAACCACCGCCTGCGCAGAGACCAAGTCTGCAAGGCTGAGCATTGCGACTGCACAAAACAAACGTTTCCAGGAATATCCCATTCGAATCAAGCCAAAGAAAGATAGTTTATTTCCGGGCATCGCCTTTCAGATGAAGGTCCATCCATTCATAGGCGCGTATGCGAACCGGATCGGGAAATCCGTGGCCGGAATTGTGCATGATGTTATCAACGCAATTCCCTGCCCCGTAAATCTTCTCATACACTTCGCGGACCCGCTCCATACACGGCACAACGCTCTGAGAATTCGGGAAAATGTCATCATTGTACGCGGAGCAGTTCAGAAACGGGCGAGGCGCGATCAGCGAAATCACCTCGTCGAAATCGAACGGTATTTTGCCATCTTTGAAGAAAGGCCGTAGACGGGGAACGAAAACAAACCATTCCTCGCGCGCCCAGCGGAACGGAACCGGATCATCCCGGATCGGAAGCACTCCACAGCTGGAGACAGCACACCGAATGCGCGGATCATACGCCGCCAGGTAGACGCTTCCATAGCCTCCATGGGAATGACCGATTACGCCGATTCGTTCCCGGTCGCATTCCGGGCGTGTGCAGAGATAATCGACTGCCCTCATGGATTCCCACACCATGATCCCCAAGGCGTTCCAATGCGGATATTTCTTGTAGATCTCCGATGTGTCAAAAGCCTCAAGCCCTTTTCCGATCCGTTCTCCCGCCGTGATTCCATCGGGAGCCAAGACCACATACCCCCGCTCCACCAGGTGAAGGCCGATGGACATGGATTCATTTCCGGTAAGCCCAACCACCTCCCCTTTCCCTTCCGGGACGGTTTGATGCAGCACCACCACCGAGGGAGCCGCTCCCTGAATCCCTTTGGGGATGAGCAGAT
Source organism: Candidatus Omnitrophota bacterium (assembly GCA_029568995.1). Taxonomy (GTDB): domain Bacteria; phylum Hinthialibacterota; class Hinthialibacteria; order Hinthialibacterales; family JAKPRU01; genus JAKPRU01. The sequence continues at coordinate 28,965 of JAKPYU010000754.1, forward strand.
AGGCGGGAACTCGCTCGGTCGGAAGTGTGTTGTAGGTCACCCGGATACGGCGATAGGTCCCCATGTCCTCTTCGCCTTCCACTTTGGCATCCAGGGCACAGATCTTGTCGGGAAACGGACCAAGGAAGTCATCGAGGATAGCCCGAATTGCAGATTGTTTCTGTTCCCACTGATCGACTGTGGAAATCGGTTCCTGATTCCCCGGCGGATTCAATATGAGCAATGGATTTGACTCCTGCGCTCCCAAAGCGGTCAGCGCAAATACACCGGCAAACAAAATCGGGCACATCATCTATCCTCCTGACAGCAAGATCCTTGTCGATTTGAGCACCGTCATTCACTTGACAGGAAACACGCGAATCGTCGGCGAAACCGCATCCACCAGCCATGTTGCCAATGGTATCAACGAGCGGACTTTCTTCTTATTCCCGTATTGTAGCTGCAATTGCACATCTTGTGACCGGAAGGCAGACCCTGGGAGCGGGGGCGTCTCGCCCCCGGCAACAAACCTTGAAAACAAACCGGAGGAAATCCACAGTAAAGATTCAGTGTTGTGGTTTCAATCCCGAAAACCCGAAGGAGATCGGCTCATGAAGCGTTTCGCCATATTCTGTTTCGCCTTATTGTTCGCTGTTTCCGCAGGATTCAGCGCCGAGAATGACAGGACCTGTGTCAAATGCTTCCTGGAATCCTGCCAGGACCTGGAACCGCTGTTCAATGGCAAGGACATGACCGGCTGGCGTGTGATCAGCGGCATCGAATGGCCCGTTGAGGACGGAGCGCTGGTGGGGCCGATCAAAACCCCCGGCTGGATCGCCACCGAGGAGGAATACGACAACTTTGTCCTGTCCCTGGAATACTGGGTTGCCAAGAATGATACGCATGAATCCAATAGCGGCATCTTTCTCCGGTCGGGACTGGACGGCGACCCGTGGATTAACGGATACGAGTCTCAGATCAGCCTGCAGGACGAAAAGAATCCGGCAGGCAGCATCTACAATCGGTTCTCCACAAAACTGGAGCGGATGCAGCGCATCGCGCCGGAGAAACAATGGAATCGGGTGAAGATTTATGCTTATGGTCCCCACATCTTCACTTTGATTAACGATGAGGCCATTCAGGACTGTTTTCTTTATGTTCGGGACAAGGGGGTGATCGGGGTCCAGATGCACCATCCCGGCGTCACCATCAAGTTCCGCAACATCGCGGTCAAACGCCTGACTGAAATGCCGGAGTGCGAGAAGGGATGGCGCTCCATTTTCAACGGCGAAGATCTCACCGGATGGACGGTTCGAGGCAAAGCCAAATGGGAAGTGAAAGACGGCATCCTGACCGGAACCGGTGGAATGGGGCATATCTATTACACAGCGGAAACGTTCAAAGACTTCGAGATGCGGGCCATGGTCCGCATCAATAAGGACGGCAATAGTGGCTTCTATTTCCGCTGCCGTCCGCCGGAAAACAACATTGATGGGTGGCCGGTCGGATACGAGTGCCAGGTGGATAACCACGATCCCAACAATTACACCGGCGCGGTCTACGGCAAACAGAACGTGAAAGAACTGATCACCCGCGACGAAACCTGGTTCTCCGAACGGGTCCGTGTCCAGGGGGATCATATCCAAACTTGGGTGAACGGGATGCTCCAGACCGATTTCATCAACGGGGAATTCAAGGATGGTTACATCGCCTGCCAGGGGCATGATCCCAGCATCGTGGTGGAATACCGGGATATCATGGTGCGCCCGCTGGAATGAGCATGAAACCGATTCTGATTGTGAAAGCCGGGACCACGTTCCCCGGAACGGCCAATTTGTATGGTGATTTCGAGGATTGGACCCTGGCCCGAATGGGAGTTCCGACGGACCAGGCCATTGTCGCCGAAGTCTTCAACGGCGGCAGTCTCCCGGAAGACGATGCCTTTTCCGGCGTGGTCGTAACCGGTTCGCACTCCATGGTGACTTCACGGGAATCCTGGAGTGAGCGAGTCGCCGCCAGGATTCCCGGCTGGGTGGAGAGAAACGTCCCGTTTCTCGGCATTTGCTATGGACATCAGCTGCTCGCCCACGCCATGGGGGGGCAGGTCGGATTTCATCCGGGCGGTCCCGAAATCGGCACAGTATCCGTGTTCGTGAACAGTGAAGGCAAACACGATCTCCTGTTTGGGAATCTGCCGGACGAATTTGCGGCCCACGTGACCCATTTTCAGACTGCGCTGAAGCCGCCACCGGGTGCTTGTGTGCTTGCCTGCAACCCCTTTGAGCCGGTTCATGCGTTCCGGCTCGGAGACTGCGCCTGGGGAGTTCAATTCCACCCGGAGTTCAACGCGGATATTATGCAGGCATATCTGGATGAGCAGGCATCCGCGCTTCAGTCGTTGGGTCGGGATGTGGCTCGGTTGCGCGAGTCGATTGCCGAGACCCCGGAAGCAAACGGATTGCTCAAGATATTCGCCGATTCCATAAGAGAAAGGGCAAAGGCTTCGGCTTAGTCCGAAGCGCTGCAACTCTTTTCACGTGCCGCGCTTCGGCTATGCTAGACGGTATCTTTGCATGATTTGAGGTCCTCGCATGGAGAACAACGAAACGTATCATTCCACCGATTTCATTCGGGAAATCATTGAAGCGGATCTTGCCGCAGGGAAAAATGACGGGCGTGTTCATACGCGCTTTCCGCCGGAGCCGAACGGGTATCTGCACATCGGCCACGCCAAGGCCATCTGCCTGAACTTCGGTATCGCCGAGGAATATAACGGCCTGTGCAACCTCCGTCTGGACGATACCAATCCCACCAAGGAGAAAACCGAATACGTCGATGCCATTCAGGAGGATATCCGCTGGCTGGGATTCGACTGGGGTGACCGGCTGTATTATGCCTCCGATTATTTCGAGCAACTGTACGAATGGGCCATTGATCTGATCAAGAAGGGCAAAGCGTACGTCTGCGATCTCAACGAGGACGAAATTCGCGAGTATCGCGGTACGACCGTGTTCGCCCAGGACGGCAAGCGAGAAACGCCTCCCGGCAAGGACAGCCCATACCGTAATCGCTCCGTTGAGGAGAACCTCGATCTGTTTGAGCGAATGCGCAATGGGGAATTCCCCGACGGCGCGAAGACTCTTCGCGCGAAGATCGACATGGCGCATCCCAATCTCAACATGCGCGACCCGGTGATGTATCGCATCATGCGGGCCGATCACTACCGCGCCGGCAGCAAATGGTGCATGTATGCCACGTATGACTGGACCCATGGTCAGTCCGATTCCATCGAGGGAATCACGCATTCCCTGTGTGATGTCGGATTTGAGAACCATCGCCCCCTGTACGACTGGTTCCTGGATGAACTGGGTGTCTATCATCCCCATCAATATGAATTCGGGCGGTTAAACATTACATACACGGTTCTCAGCAAACGGTGGCTGCGTCAACTGGTGGAGGAAGGTTCTGTATCGGGATGGGATGATCCCCGCCTTCCCACTTTGTGCGGATTGCGGCGACGCGGATATACGCCGCAGTCCATCCGGGACTTCAGCAAACGGATCGGCATCAGCAAGAGCGAAAGCATTGTAGAGATTCAGATGCTGGAGCATTGCCTGCGCGATCACCTGAACAAAGAGGCTCCCCGTGTTATGGCTGTCGTAGATCCGGTGAAAGTAGTCATTACGAATTACCCGGAGAACCAGGAGGAGGAGCTGGACGCAATCAATAATCCCGAAGATGAATCCGCCGGGACCCGCAAGGTTCCATTCTCCCGCGAGATCTATATCGAGCGGGAGGATTTCATGGAAGATCCACCGAAAAAGTTCTTCCGTCTCGCACCGGGACGTGAAGTTCGGCTGAGATACGCCTATTTCATTACCTGCCAGGAAGCGGTCAAGAATGAGAAGGGCGAGATCGTGGAACTGCGATGCACTTACGATCCGGCGACACGCGGCGGCGATGCACCCGACGGGCGCAAGGTCAAGGCGACCATTCATTGGGTCTCCGCAAAACACGCCGTGAAATCCGAGGTGCGCCTGTATGAGTACCTCTTTACGAAAGAGAATCCGACTGCCGTTGAAGAGGGCCAGGATTGGAAAGACAGTTTGAATCCGAATTCGTTGACCGTTCTGACAGAATGCTACCTGGAGCCGTCTCTGGCTCAAGTTCCGGTGGGATATCGTTGCCAATTTGAACGCCTGGGGTACTTCTGTAAAGATCCCGACAGCACACCGAATCACCCGGTATTCAACCGGACCGTGTCGCTAAAGGATTCGTGGAAGAAGGGGCAGTAAGCAGAACTGTCGCGGGATCTTCGGAGTTGCCCTCCCCAAGATTGGGGAGGGTGCAGGGTGGGGTTGATCAGCCTGTATCCAATGCTATTGACCCGGGGAGGGCGAGGCTCGTGCCGAGCCACGAATAGTACAAGCCTGAGATTCCTCACATTCGTTCGGAATGACAGCCATCCTGTCATTTCGACCGAAGGGAGAAATCTCATCAAGAAGCTGCGTAGGGTGGGCTTCAAGCCCGTCTGCGGGCTAGCCCACCGACAGGATTACGATACCCCCGCCATCGCGGATTCCAATCGCCGCCGGATTCGCTCTTTTCCAAGCAGAATGAGCACCCGGTCAATCGGCGGGCTGACGGTACTGCCGGTGAGCGCAACGCGGATCGGTTGAACCAGGTCCTTCATCTTCAACTGGTACTTATCCATAATCGAGTTGAGAAGATCCATCCATTGCTGTTCCGTCGGTTCGCCGGTCGATGAAGCAATGAACTCCTGTACCTCGCGAATCGGCTCCCGGATCTGATCCGTCAGGAATTTCCTGCCCGCCTTTTCCTCGATCTCGATATCTTCGGTCAGGCAGAATCGGCACTTGTCAAGCATCTCATTCAAGGTTCGCGCACGTTCCTTGACCGACTCGATCAGGTAGTCTTTCCAATTCGTCAGATGAGAGAAAAGCGACTCGCTGATGGAATGAGACGTGAACTCGTGCAGGTATTCCGAGAAATAGCAGAATAGTTTTTCATTATCGCAGGCGCGGATATGCTCGCCGCCGAGCCATTCGAATTTCTTGGGATCGAACGCGGCGGATGCAGCCTGCACGCCCGGCAGTGAGAATTTCTCGATCAACTCCTGCCGTGTAAAATACTCCTGATCGCCGCATCCCCAGCCCAGACGCGCCATGTAGTTCATGACCGCATCCGGCAGGTAGCCTTCCTGTCTGTATTCCAGCACGGCCTTGGCTCCCCGCCGTTTCGCCAGCGGTTTCCGATCCGGGGCCAGAACCAGCGGCAGATGTGCAAATTCGGGAACCGCATATCCCAGCGCCTGATATAAGAGAATCTGCGGAATCGTATTCGTCAAATGCCCGTCGCCACGGATGACATGAGTAATTCCCATGTCGTGGTCATCGACTACCACCGCGAAGTTATAGATCGGGCTTTTATTGGTCCGGACAATAATTATGTCATCCACTTCCGTATTGCGAATAGAGATTTCACCTTTAATGAGATCGCGAAACGATGTCTCTCCCTCGCGGGGTGATTTGAGACGAACACAGAATGGGGTCCCGTCATCCGGGTAGTTCTTTCCCCGACAGGTCCCATCGTATTTGCGGCTGCGACCCGCGGCTTCCGCCGCATGGCGTTTCAGTTCCAGTTCATCCGGTGTGCAGCGGCAGCGATACGCATGGCCTTCCGCCAGAAGACGGTTCGCTTCCTGTAAATGCCGCTCCTGGTGTCCGCTCTGGCGGGCCATGTCGCCGTCCCATTCCAGGCCGAGCCAATTCAGGGTTTCCAGGATGACCCGCTCGTTTTCCGGCGTGGAGGTCTCCTCGTCGGTATCTTCAATGCGTAGCAGGAACCTTCCGCCCTGATTTCGGGCAAACAAATAATTAAATAACGCGGTCCGCACATTCCCCACATGGAGAAATCCCGACGGACTCGGGGCAAATCGAACACAAACCTGACTCATGGATCATCCTTTCTGTCATGCATACACGCGAATTTCGTAGATCCGAACTCCCTGCGTCTCGTCCGGCGGTTCGCAGGTCAGCCGCAGCAAAGAAGCGGCGACCGGATCGAATTTCAATACCACTTTTCGTTGGTAATTATTCTGTACTTCCTTGATGACATGCCACTCATCGGGACCGAACGCCTCCAACCGGAAATTCCGAACGGTTTCCGGCTGAACTCCCCAAGTCATTTTTTGGCTGAATGACTGACTCCCTGAAATGGCTAATGGCCGATGAAGGCCGGTATCGAATGTGATATGAACCTCGGAGAATCGCTTGTCCGGGCCAAGATCCAGCTCGATCCGGGCTTCCTTTACCTCCGGTCGGGAATGCCAGGCGTGATTCCCGTCGTATGTCATCCGGGCAACACCGTCAATGACATTTCCGGCGGCATATCCACCCTGTTCCGATGATGCGGTAATCCGCGCATTCCGTGCCAGGTCCGTGGGATCTTCATTCTTGATACCCGGAATGAACTGGTCGTTCCGAAGTAATGTTTGTTGAATGTCGCGGATATAGCGGTCGGCGGCCTCCATTGGCAGACATTTCTTTTCCAGGCACACCGCTGCAGCAGCGCCGACAGCCTGCCCCATCGCCGCGCACGTTCCCATCAC
>JAKPYU010000745.1 GCA_029568995.1 Candidatus Omnitrophota bacterium
TTCCGAACTGTTTCAGCAGAACCGTGTTCGGCAGTTTCCGAATATCCCCGGCCTCCGGGCTGGGCTGAACGAACAGATACTTGATATTCGCAAGCCGCAGCAGATCCTCGTTGATTTGATACGGCCTGCTGTTGAGAAGAACGGTGGGGATGTAGTACGGCCCGACAATTCCATAAGGTGAATAACAGGTCAGCGAGCTCATCCGCCACGGATCGGTGACATAGATCCGAAACGGAACCAGCGGGCCGGCGAAAGTCCCACGATCCGACGGAGCATTCTCCCTTTCAAGGATATACGACAGCGCCGCCCGGTAGTCGTTCCAGTGCACCGGTTCATCCGGTACATTGTGAAATCGCTCCTTTTGTGGGAGCGTTCCCCATCGGTATACCGAGTTCAGGATACTTGTGCCGGAGATAACCAACGGAAGCGCCAGCAATACGCATACAGTGAGCCTCAACGTATCTCGCACCAGATCCAGCCAGATCGGGCGCAAGGTCGGCCCTTCTTCGCGCCGCATCCACTGCATCCAGGAAGCGTATCTCTGGGCAATTGCCGGTCCGAACGTCTTCCCCAACAGGTCACTTGCCAGGATGAATCCGGCCAGTTTTGCCACGAAGGAAAGACGAATCACCTGCATGTGATGCAGAAAACTATTCCAATCCGGTCTCTGTACGGCTGATCGAAGGAATTCCGAACACATCAGTAGATCCACAATGGCAAACAGGGCAAGCGACCGCACAAACAGCCCTCGCTGAAACAACCCCCAGGCAATTCCCACAACGGCCAGCACATTCACGAACGGGAAGGAACGAATAAACAGCGATCCCTCCAGGATCTCCCTCCCCAATTCGATATTGGCAACACCCCAGAATCCATACGCGGTGATCCACTCCCGACTCAGAGAGAACGGTCCCCACCACCAGAATGCCATAGCGAATCCGAGCGCCCCCCAGCCAATAGCGCGATACAAACCCGGCCCCGTTTTTTCATCGCCGGTTCCAAGTATGAAAAGAATCCCCAGGGCGATCAGCATCCATCCCACAAGCAGTGCAAGGCAAAACGGATGCAGAAGAATCGCCCAGCAACTCGCCAGAACCAGGGCAATCCAAGTCCATTT
>JAKPYU010000763.1 GCA_029568995.1 Candidatus Omnitrophota bacterium
ATCTGCGAGCGACGGCGCTCGTGGGGGTAGCCGGTGTCGAGCTGCGGTGGGATGCGGTAGCGGGAGCGGCGAGTTACGATGTCACGATCACGAAACAGGCGGCATCGGGAAGCCGGGAAACCTTCGGGCCTTACAACACGGTTCAGACTTACTATCTTGCGTTGCGAGAAACGATAGGCGCGGGTGAATTCGATTGGACTGTGAGCGCGAGGAATGTGGCAGGGTCGTCGGCAGCCGTCGCGGGGACAGTCTTCACCTTGGCGGGGGAACCGGAGCCCGAACCGGAATACGGATTGGTTCTGACACTTGAAGAGAAACCGGATACCCATCCGTATCGTAAAGGCATACCAGCGATACGCGTCTACGGCGAACACGAAAACGACGATTCGAGCCTAAGAGGATATACTTCTGATTTTTTTGCTTTTAACTATATATTAGCGACTTTGAAATACATGGAACTTCTCCCTCTGGAAGGAGAGCGGCAGAATATGTCGGTACAGTTGATGGTTGAACCTCTCGGCAGCGGAGAAGCGAAGCGGTGGCCGGATTCGGATACCGAGTATCTGCTTGATGAAGACGGACAGTTGGTTATCGGTATCAATAACCTGGGAGAGAACTTCGGCGCGGATGACGTTTCCATCCGAGACATCCCCGAGGACCCGCTGGAACCCGGACAGTACTACTTCTGGGCGCGGGCGTCCTGGGACAACGAAATACAGAGTACGAAAGAACGGTTTGATATCGTACCGCTGGAAGACCCGCTAACGGGGTCTATCGTGCTGAAAGATGAAGAAGGGAACGTATACACGACGCAAGTGTGCCCGACTTCGACGGAAGTGACGTTGGTGTACGAAGTATCCGTAGAAGGGGGAGAATGGTACAGTGAACTGAGCTATGAATTCCGCATCGGGCAGCAGGGAGAAGACGGGACAGTCGAGACAACCGAAAGCGGAACATTCACAATGGCGACCGAATTTTCCACGGAAGTCACGTATGCGACGGAATGTACAAAATACGCGACACTGACACTGAACGGAACTGGCGTCGTTTATGCGTACGATAATGAAGAAGCGACCGAAATAACCGCTACGCTGCGCGCTTACGATTATATCGTCGCTTCACATTCGTTCGTTCTGGATATGGCGGATCCGACGGCGACGGTCACCGTTGAAGCGGATGTTGCTGATCCGGAGATGCCCGCTTCCATCACGACAGCGACGCTCACCTTCCTGGCGAGTGATACGAAATGCCTCCAACCTTATGACGAAAATATTATTTTTACGGTATACGTTATGAAAACCTTTGAAAACATTGAAGACACTTGGGGAGCGACCTTTACGTACGGAGAGCCGAAGATCGTTCTTGGAGAAGGCGCCCCTTGGGGCAACGAGTTAACCGTCGACGCGACCTACAAGGCATCCAAAACAACCTCTGACAACGCTATCATAACATTGGCCTTAGATATTAAAGACCTCGACGTTGCTGCAATATTCGCAGGGATGTACGTTCAAGATTGCTGCGGCGATTGCATGCTTGAAGATCCATGCGCTGGCTGCGGTATAGGCGGGTACCTGTACCATGAGACGTATGCGTATACGGCATTACTTGTCGATAATGTCTTTTTCTCCAAGATGAAAGTAGAAAGGGACGGAGTAGACAGCATTCTCGATCTGGAAGGGTTCCAGTATGCCGAAGAAGGAGCAACACCGACCATTCCCGCGACCCCGGGCGCGGCTACGTTAACCGTCAATTTCGCTGACGCTTTCTGGACTTCTTTAGACTGGAGCTTCATCGAATGGGCCTTCTACAATCCGGACGGTATCGAGTTCCTCGATGAGGGTTACTTGTTCTTTGAACCCGAAATCGAAAGTACAGAAACGATATTCGCCACCTGTTCCGGTTACGCGGAGAAAGAACAGGTAACGTTCGTAGGTACGTTAACGGCGGATCCGGAAGACCAGGAAACCGAAACGGTATTGACGATGATCGCGACGGCGGTGGACTATACCGGCAATGAATTCGTGCTCAATTATGATTTCCTGTTCGATACCATTGCTCCGACGCTGACGCACTTCGCCGCGTTCCGGGATCAGATCAACAACGAATCTTGGATCGAATTTGGGTTCAGTCAGAAGCCGGAAACCGCGACATTGGCTTTGACGGTGACGGCCTCCGGAACCTTCCTGTACGATCTGGAAGACGCGACGCCGATCAGCGGAATGGATAACACGTACCGGTTGGAAACGGGCGTCACGTTACCCTATGACACGGTAATCACGCTCGGGGCGACGTCGACAGATTTGGCTGGAAATGTCGGATTCGCGACCAAAGAAACGA
>JAKPYU010000750.1 GCA_029568995.1 Candidatus Omnitrophota bacterium
CCGTCCCCGAAACCGGCATCGAGGTCTTCAAGGCCGCGCCGCGCCCCCCACGGCGCCGGAGCGACCGGCAAATCGTGCGCGAGTATTTGCCCGAGATCGTGGGCAAATTGAACGAGGGATGGCGTTACGAGGAAATCCGTCAGGAGCTGGAACGGACCGTGGGATTCAAAGGCAAGCTCAGCACGCTCTACAGCTATGTGGAGAGGATGACGCGCGAGGAGAGACAACGACAGGCGCCTGGCGCGACGCCCGCGATACCGACAGGGCCTGAGACGTCCGCGGCTTCCCCTACCGAAACCCCGGCTCCCACCGAGCCTCCTCGCCGGCGGGTCAGTGACCTCGGCGGTCCCGGATACGCCGAGCGCATAAAACAGCGCGAGCGCGAACGGGAAGAGAAAGAAAAGAAACCAAAGCACAACATGGTCGAGATGGTGAATCGGCGCATTTGAGTCGCGCCATTCGGACACAGTTTCGGATGCCATTCGGACGCGGTTTCTGACGCCATTCGGACGCGGTTTCTGACGCCATTCGAACACAGTTTCGGATGCCATTCGGACACAGTTTCGGATGCCATTCGGACGCGGTTTCGGATGCCATTCGGACACAGTTTCGGATGCCATTCGGACACAGTTTCGGATGCCATTCGGACACAGTTTCGGATGCGGTTTCGGATGCCATTCGGACGCGGTTTCGGATACTAATATAATAATATATTGATTATTAAATGATATTCTGTCGATGATCTCCACTGCCATTCGTGCATCGTTCAGGCATGGATTCGGATGCCCCTCTGACATCGCCCAGATTTCTGATAAATAGCCCGCTGAATCAGCGATTAGGAACCGCGTGTTGAAGGATGCCGCCGTTACGGCGGACGGGGAATGGGTCTCTACAACAGAGAGGAGTTCGTTTCGAAATAACGGCCTGATGTTAAATGGATTTAACTTTGTTGTATATTGCGAACCAGGGGTATGGCAGCCGATATACAACTGGTTTTTTCGCACCGGAAGTGCTTTAATGAGTTCGTCATTCCCATGCAATGGCGCTCCGATTTAAAACGGCTCCCTGTCCGTATATACAGGGGAGTCTCATCCCGCTCTGATGGGATGCGGTGTCGTCCGACCGAAAGGGTGCAAACGGACCCGGCGTTTCGACGTCGGAGGCGGTCGCGAGGCGTCTTCAAAATACCCGCGACTGGGGGAGGGCCTGTCTCCCATTCAATCCGTCAGGCCCGGTGGGTGGCCCTACCGACCGATAAAAGGTGGGCGTACTGAGAGTGTGAAGTGTGAAGTGTG
>JAKPYU010000767.1 GCA_029568995.1 Candidatus Omnitrophota bacterium
TCTTCGTGCCGGAAAAACTCCGGCTTTATGGTCCTGATCCTTGCCATCTATTCCGCCTCGCAGTCCTCGTCTGAATAAATGAGCATTATTATTGCGCGTTCACCACGGTAGAGAACGGGGTCGAACACCCTCCACTCCCCCCTCCGATCCTGCACCGCCCTGTACATCTCAATCGTCTGCTCGTTCATCTGCCCCTCCTGATCCTGCCGGTCCCGTGACACCTATCGCAAGGCACCGTAAAATACAGCCTCCTCCATTCCGGATATGCTGGATTCAATTTCCCGCTCTTGCAGTTCTCCCACTTTCCGCCCCGCTCGATCCAGAGACACAGGGGATCGGAATGCTCGGAGTACCGGGACAGTTGGCATTCGCATTCTTGATTTTCAAAGCATGGCCTGTGCATAGCTCTCGTCATCACCCCGACCTCCTGAACTCGATCCGCCACACCACGGGATTCGATTCCCACGGGTAGCGGGGGTTGATGGAGTCCCAAAGTGAGGCGAACCTTCCGACACCGGTAGAGCAAGACACGCAATCCCTGCTGTGTTCACAGTCGCTTCCGACGATGCCATAACCGTGACATTCCTTGCAGAACGTGGGAGAGTCATCGTCTGGACAAACCCCCTCCCTGATTGCATCTTCCTCCGTGATGCTCTGCAACTTCTCCGGCCTGGACCCATCATTGACCAGCGGAAGCCGCGAGGCCCACTTCGGCATGAACCTCGCGGATCTCCATTTCGTGTCCCGTGCGGCACCGTGTTTCTGAAAGTTTTCCCGATCAGACAAGATGCTCCATATGTCGGTGAGTTTTTCCCACCATTCGTCCGGTATTCCGTGGGAAATCAGCCTGACGCTCTCATCGGCCCGGTATTGGATGTACGGTTCTCCATCCTCCGTCCAATCATAGTAACGCCATGTTTCCTTGACGTAGAGGAGATCCCCCTTGTCGCCGTAGGGACACTTGATCCCGCCGCCGTTCGGGTATGCCTTCTGTGCAAACTTCTCCAAGATCGGAGCGGGACGGGCCGGATGCCAGAACACCCACGACCCGTCAGACAGCTTGGTTGGATAGTTGTCGTTGTAACATTCCGGGATGGAGTTGATCGTTTTCAGCCCACGCAACCGCCTCGTCACGGTCTTCCTGTCTTCCAGAATTCCAACGACAGACGATCCAGACATGATGATGCCGGTCTCTTTCATTGCTCCCTCCCCTTCAGCCACAGCCACAGGTCCGCAAGGGCGTTCGGCAATTCATCTTCGAATGTGTCAAAAATGGTTTCCACGTCTTCCATGCAGACGTACCAAGTTTTGTAATAATCGATACTACTCCTAAATGATAATTTCATTTGACCGGTCATAAGAGAATGTATTTCCTCCACCAGTTCCGTCACGATAGGGGCGGCGCATCGTTGCAAACCGTCTCCCTTTTTGGTCAGGTCGATTATCCACGACTCCCCTCGTGCAACCCTTATCATAACTACTCACCGGCAGCGGAATTGACATCGACTTCCGCTTCCGAGCCGTTAAATTCCGTCGGAAAAAAGGGCGGTCTGCTTAAGCCCCGAAGCATCAAGGGCGGCCAGGTTCTTTACGGCCTGCCTGTAATACGACGGCTTCAACTCCACCCCTATCCCCCGCCTGTCAAGACTGACTGCCCCGTAAACCTCGGACCCAACCCCCATGAATGGAGTGAAGACCACTTCTCCGGGGTTTGACCAAAGAACCAGGCACCGCTCGATTACGTCAAGTTGCAGGGGATGGACGTGCTTCTCGTCCTCTTCGTCCCTGCTCTCTTTGTATGGAAGGACACGGCCAATCCTAACGTCATCCCAAAAGGCGGAGGCGTACTGCCGCCATATCCAATGAGAATAGCGGTTTTCAATCTGGTTCCCCTTCCACCCTCTGTATGAAAGAAGTTCTTTCGGGATGGGTCTCTCTCCCGCGTAGTCCAGAAGGCCCCTCGGATGCTCGATGGGAATGGGGTTTTCTCCGGTCCTCCTGAACACTACGAGGTAGTCGGCGGAGGCCACGGAACACCGGGACGAATCCTCAACGATTGTCTTGTGGGCTAAGTTTTTCGCCATGGTCCGGTTCCGCACTCCGAGCGGCTCTTTCCAGACGTGATACCTGGCGATGTATCTGAATCCGATTCTTTCGTGCATCCTGATAATGTCGCCCGGAAAATCTCTCAAATGGTCACAGCCGCTATTGCCAGAGGGGACATCCATGCAATGAACACAGGTCATTCTCCCCGGCATGGTCAGGCGGAAAAGGTCTTTTACAACGTATTCGTAATGCTCAAAGAACTGCTCATAGCTCGCAC
>JAKPYU010000772.1 GCA_029568995.1 Candidatus Omnitrophota bacterium
GCTCTCCCACGAGAAGCCCCATCTGAATGGCCTGATCCATATTGTTGTGCCGGAAAAGCCCCTGCCTTCCGGCGGTGATCAGGTTTGGGATCTCTTTCAGCGCCGAGATAATCGCATTGAAATGACTCCGATACCCCATCCTGTAAACGGGATATCCCTCGTGAAGCCGCACGGCCATCCCCGCTTTCGCCTGACAATCCGTCAGGCCAATTCGATGCAGATGCTCATCCGCAATGGAACGGAGCTCGGATTCCCCTGCGCGATCAACCCTATCCCCCGGCTCATAAGGAAACTCCAGGCAGATCACGGTGTTGCCGGGGGGTACATTGTCCGGGTGGAAGTTCTTCGGCAGGTTCAGGCGTGTGAACGGGATCTCCGGTTCCGGGAAATAGAGCCAGGTATCCCGAATCGAAAGGTCCTTCTCATACAGGAGAAACAACAGCACTAATCCGCGAAATCTCAATGCATCAGCGGAGAAACACGGTGCCGAACCTGCGTCGAAAACCGATTTCGTCAAATCCGGCAGAGGAATTGTGGAAATGACAGCATCCGCTTTCCATGATTTGCCATGTTGATTCCTCACACCGACACATTTTCCATTCTCAACGACGGGGAACACCTCACCGGCGTTGAGGATCAGTTCGCTCTCTTTCAGACACGCTGCCAGATTCCGTGAGATTCGACCAATGCCGCCTGTCGGGTACAGGAAGGTCGAGACGAAGCTGCTTCCTTTGCCCCGTACCGCCTCCAGCAGAGACTGCCAGATCGTATCGCCGCGAAGACGGACAATGGCGGTTTCCGCCTCCAGGTCCGATGGATCACAACCCCAAACTTTCTGCGCATAGGGGCCGAATAATAGTTCATACAGCCTGTCACCGAATCTATTGCAAATGTAATCTTTATAGGTATTTAAAAAAGGTTGTGTTCCGAAGAATGAATGACGGATCGAAGACCAGGCAATGCCGACGGATGACCCGATCCCCAGAACACTCATGACCTCCAGAGGGCTGACGGGATACCGGATCAGTTGATTGCGAAGCAGCATACGGCTTCTTCGGTGGACGGGCACAAAGCAATTCGAGCACAGACTGCGGACAAATGGCTCAACGTCGGGGATTTCCGTGTAGAAACGGTGCGGACCCAGATCGAGCCGACACCCTTCCCATTCCAGGGTTTTCGCCATACCACCGATAGCGTTATCCCGCTCAAAAACAAGCAGATTCGTATCCGGCGATTCCTGGCGAATCCGATACGCCGCTGCCAGGCCGGTCACCCCGGCCCCGATGATTGCGATGGTGTGGGACATGATAGAGGAGAATATCAGCAAGACCTGTATGTTGACAGGCGAAACCGCAGGGGAGTGCACCGTTTGGTGGGCACTGACAGAGTGGAGGTTCAAATATCGGCGAATATCTTCAGAATTGCGGCAGAGGGATAGTTTGAGAGTGAGGCCACACCGTTTGCCAGTTCAATAGGAACAAGCGCAGATTCGTGCCGATAGCTCAGAATTGTGGGTAAGGTTGCCAAAATGCGCGTGCTCCCCACTTCTCTTTGTACGAGTAGAGAACGTAAGGTCCCCGGCGGGATGTGGACCCGTCTTTCCGTGTGCTTTCCACAAACTGCTCGACCACACTGCCGCGTCGAATCTCTTCCAGCTGTGTCAATTCCTCCAGCAGTTGCTTTCGTTCCCGTCGGAATTCTTCCAGGGTGGCCATCTTTTTTCCTCCTGCGACTATGTAGTATCTCATACTACATATTTCAAGTTAAAAATAATAGGCCCCCACCAAAACCCACTTCCATGACGCAAACCCGAATGCGCTTCTCTCCTGGACTTGAGGATTATTCGAAGTTATGATCCTACTTTATTCAGATTACCTGTCATTCTGAGGTGAACGATGCTGAGAAGACATGCATTCACATTGATCGAACTCCTGATTGTTGTCGCTATTATCGGTATCCTGGCCGCCATTGCCGTCCCGAATTTCATGAACGCCCGGATGCGAGCCACCATCGCCCGGATGGAATCGGATATGAAGGCCATCGGCGATGCTCTCTCGATGTATCGGCTCGATAACAAGTGTTTCTTCAATAATATGGGCAGCAATCCCATGCAAGAGCTTCGGCCTCTGACCACTCCCGTTTCTTACATTGCCCGCATCCCGGCAGATCCGTTCCGCGTGCCGAACGCCAAGTATACAAGCACCACAACGAACTACGATTATACGGCCTATGGCGACGGAAAGTGCGCAACGGATTGGTGTATTCACGGCCTTGGTCCCGATACGGATGAGGATGCAGGCAGCTGCGGTCCGGGTCCTGGCGCCAAAGAGGCCTTCAAAACGCTTCTCTATAACCCGTCGAATGGTGTGGTCAGCAGCGGAGATGTCATCCACAATTCCTGGTCGGGAATGTCGTTCTAATCGCAAACCGTCGGAAATCAACAGGTTCAACAAAGAAGGCCGGATCATTCGGATTCGGCCTTCTTTCTGCCTGCTCTCATAGACTGTCGAGGGTCGCCGGACTACAATAAGACGGTACAACAATGAGGTTGCCTCAATGGCCCGTAAGTCCGCTTTCACCTTGATTGAACTGTTGATTGTCGTAGCGATCATCGGAATTCTCGCGGCCATTGCTGTCCCAAACTTCCTCAATGCCCGAACCAAGGCCATGATCGCCCGGATGGAAGCGGACATGAAAGCGCTGGGCGATGCCCTCACCATGTATCGACTCGATAACAAATGCGTCCCCATGTGGCAGGGCAGCAATCCGCCGAACGAACTCGGCCCCCTGACCACGCCCGTCTCTTATATCGCCGCCATTCCCGCCGACCCGTTCCGGAGAACCGACAATCCGAAATACAGCAGTGTCACAACAAACTACGATTATCACGGCTATGGCTCCGAGAAATGCCTGATCGACTGGCTTCTGATCG
>JAKPYU010000773.1 GCA_029568995.1 Candidatus Omnitrophota bacterium
CACGGCGCAACTCTTGGCACAGGGTCACCGGGTTACCGTTTTCGACCGGAGAGAACAGGCCGGTGGGCTTCTGCGGGAATCGATCCCGTCGCACCGCATCGCGGGAAGCGCCCTGCGGGAGGAAATCGAAGCCGTGCTGGACGGCTACAGCGAACGTCTGGAGTGGCGCATGGGACGCACGTTAGGAGAGTCCTTCAACCTGGACTCATTGTTTAGAGACGGTTTCGACGCTGTGTTTCTGGGGATGGGCCTGTCCAAAGGCATTCCTCTTTCCGCTGAAGGAAGGCCGAAAGAGGGAGTTGAGGATGCGTTGTCGTTCCTGTGCCGGATGAAAACCGGCACAAGTCGGCAAGTTCCGCAGCGTGTAGCGGTTCTGGGGGGCGGGAACACGGCGATGGATGCGGCGGTCCTGGCGGCAAAAGGCGGCGCGAGGGATGTGTTTCTGATCTACCGCCGCTCCTTCCGGGAGATGCCCGCCTGGCCCGCCGAACGCGAAGAGGCGATGGATGCGGGGGTCCACTTCTTAATTCTCACGCAGCCGATGGGTTATGTAACGAAAGACGATCATCTTACAGGCGTTCGGGTAACACGGACGGTGTTGGGGGAGCCGGATGCCTCCGGCAGAAGACGTCCGATTATCGTCCGTGGCAGCGAGCATGTAATTGAAGTGGATCTTGCCGTTGAAGCCATCGGGCAGACAGCGCCCACTGACCTGGCCTCTGCGCTGCCCGGCGTTCGGTTGGGTAAAGACGGTTTGATCGAGACCGATCCGGCTACCTGTGAGACTTCACGGGCCGGAGTGTATGCCGGTGGGGATATCGTGAACGGCGGTACCACGGCGGCCCGGGCCATCGCCGAGGGTCTCCGCGCGGCTCACGCGATTGATGAGGTGCTTGGTGGATGAAAACGTTACCTGGAAACGCTCGCGAACGTTAATGGAGCAGCCACATCAGAGAGTCCTGTAATCGAATTTGCCTGACATATTGTCTTTTTGATGAGATTTCTCCCTTCGGTCGAAATGACAGGCCCATTGTCATTCCGAACGAATGTGAGGAATCTCAGCGGATCGAAGAATGGCCAAGTTCCTTTCCGCCGTGTCACAAAGACCAGGAAGAATCTGCAAAGACGGTCCAGTTGCCGGATACCGTAGGGAGGAAACCCATGCGCCCGCCGAAATCTCTTCTCACAACCTTCTTCATCATAGCCCTAATTTTTGCATCCTTTACAAGCTGCGGAACCAAAGACAAATCGCTATTGACCGAGGACGAGGTTGTCAACAGCCCAAGAATCCTTGACCGCCTTTATACGGTGCAATCGAAAGAAACGGTGGGGCCACAGGATAATCCGGTCGAGGTGGTATGGTATAAGCTCAATCCGGGAGAACAAACCTGCAACAACAACCTGCCGGAGGCCGTTGTGATCGCGAAAGACGGGCGCGGGAAGCGAATCAGAATCCCGATTCTGTCGGCGTTGATCGCGATCAAATGTCCATACTCCGTACTCAAAACACAGACCCCTATCTTGAGTGTTCGCTACGATCCGGGCGGAGCCGCCTGGAACTCGCATAGGCACAGGATTGTATCCCTTTCCAAGGAGCATTCCCTGGAGATCTTGGGGGATGTTTCTTTCGTACAGGACGGTGACGGTGACGGGTCGGATGACCTGTTGACCGCCGAGGATATTTGGGAAGAAGGTCTGGGGATATTTGGCCATGCCGGGTCGCCGATGACCTGGATCTTCTGGAAAGTGGACGGGAGTACTTTGGTTCAAGATCCGGAGAGTCACAGGACATACTACGAGAACGAAATCAAGCGAATCGCCGGGGAGATCGAGAAATCCCCCACGATGTCAAAAGTGGAATACTTGAGCCTGATTTTGAGCAAGTTCCTCAATTACCGGGTGATGGGTCGTACGGAAGAGGGATGGCAGGAATTCAATCGCGACAT
>JAKPYU010000774.1 GCA_029568995.1 Candidatus Omnitrophota bacterium
CATTCGGGATTGATTTTTGGACTTGCATTCCGGGTGAGCCGGTGTCAGAATTGTTCTCAAACAACGAAGGATCTTTTATTCCCGCGAATGGGGCGCGGCTACCATGCTTGACGAACGAAATCTGTCCATTCACAAGAAAAAACAAACAATTCTGGACGAGCGCAATCTCTCCAAAAGTCAGGACAAGAAACCGGAAGACCCTCTTGCTGCAAAACTGCACGCCGCCCTCGAGGCGGGCAGGCGCTCCGAACAGATCTATCGTGACAAGTTTGTCCGCAAGTGGGCCATTGTGTTTGTTGACGTCTCCGAGACGTCAAAGGGATTGTGGCTGATCGATGAGGAAACTCCCGTGCTCGTTCTGCGGGAGTATCAGCACGTCATCCGTCCCGTATTGCAGCGACACAATTCAACCTATATTTCCAACTCGGAAGGGCCACAGGTCGTGGCCTGCTTTGAACATCCCGAAGAAGCCGCCGAGGCAACGCTGGAAATTCAACATCTCTTAATGGCCTGGGAGCCTCCCCATCAAGACGCCAAACACCTCATCCCGTCCATCGGAATCCACCTGGGTGACGTGGTTTATGATCGCGGCGAACTGCAACAGTCCAATGCCTGCAATCTCGCCAAACGGGTCCAGACCGAGGCCAAACCGGGACAGATTTTCCTGTCCAAACCGATCTACAATGCCCTGTGCAAAAACGAACGATACCCCATCAAATTCGCTCGGACCGCCCAGGTGAAGAACATCCCGGTTCCCCAGGATCTCTATCTGTTCAACTGGGCGGATATGGATATCGATGTGGAGCACGAGGTCCAATCCGGCGGCACAGTTGAGGGATACCGGGAGCGCCATGCGATTTTCTATATTGATGTCAGCGAGTCTTCCAAGAAGTTCTGGACGCTCGGAGACCGGATGGGGAACGAACTGATCAAGGACTATCGCAATATCGTCGAACCGGTCCTGCAAAAACACGGGGCAACCTACCTGGAGTCCGGGGAAGGCGATCAGGTGATGGCCTGCTTCCCTGGAAAACAACCCCATCGTGCCATTGATGCCGCCATCGAGATTCAGGCGCTTCTATTTCGCCGTAACAGTCTCCTGGAGGCAAAGAAGCATGTTCGGGCAGCAATCGGCGTCCATATCGGCGACGTGGTGCGTCAGCGTAAAGAAATCGTCCAAACCGTGGATCTCGGCATCGGAAAAGGTGTTCAAGGGACAGCGCAAGCCGATGAGATTTTCATCTCAAAAGCCTTGTACGAGATTTTCGAGGAAGAAAACCGCTATGATATGCGATTTGTCGATACCTTCAAACTGAAAGGGGTTGAGGAACCCCAGGATGTCTATAAAGTGGTTTGGCACCATACGGAACGACAACTGCGAGAGAACGCCGACCAGCGGAAAATCGAGCAGGGCCTGATGCGTCTGACTAAAATGCAACGGAACACGAAATAGGCTCCTTGCTCAACGGCCCCGGAACGTGGCTCGAAGATAATCCATCCCCGCGCAAATCCAGTATTTCGCCTCAGACCCGCTGCGCAATTTCCCCAATCGACTCAAAACATATTGTGGTGTGAAATAATAGGATCGCAGCACACGGTCACGTGTGCGAACCAGCTCCTCCGGCGAGAAATGAAACGTCCGCCAGACCGGGGCGTTTGTGAACATCCCGAAATGCTCCCAACTTTCCTCAACAGGATAACAGCCCGCCTCCTGCAAGAGCGTGCGCAACTCCGTTCCCGGATACGGTACGGCAACGGAACAGAATAAAATATCCGGTCGGATCTCGCGGATCAGATTCTGTGTCAGCCGCACATCTTCCACAGTCTCATCGGGATGACTTCCGATCATGAACGTTGCTTCCAGCAGTTCGATCCCGACCTTACGCGCCCACTCGAACGCTTGCACCACCTGGTCCCGTGTGATTCCTTTCCCATTCAGAGCAAGAATGCGCGGACTGCCGGACTCCACCCCAAAGGAGATCTTTCGGCAGCCGGATCGCGCCATTTCCTCCAACATGTCACGGCTGACCGTATCCACCCGCGCATCGCACGAGAACGACGGGACCCCCAATGCGCGAAATCCGCGCATGAGATCCGCTACACGGCTTTCCCGAAGATTGAATGTATCGTCCTGAATAATGAAATGCCGAATGCCGAAACGCCGTTGACATTCCTCCACTTCTGCCAGGACATTCTCCACGCTCCGAAACCGCACACGAGACCCGTAGTTGACATTCACCGCGCAGAAAATGCACCGCCCCGGACACCCCCTGGAGGTGAAGATCTCCGTCTGCGGGCCTTGATCTTGCGAGATCCCACGAGAATGCTGAACTCGTGAATATTGCTCGTGATCCAGCAATTCCCGTGCAGGGAACGGCAATTCGTCCAGCGAAGAGATCAGCGGGCGAGGCGGCTCCATGGTGATGCTACCCCCGTGCCTGTGCGCCAATCCCGGGCAGCCCGCAAGGGAACTGCCGGAACGCACCCGCTCGGCGCACTCCAAAAGGGTCTGTTCTCCTTCTCCCATAACCACCGCATCCAGCGCGGGGCATTCCTCCAGGGTCCGCTGGGGAAGCGCACTGGAATGCGAACCGCCCATGACAAGCACGGTATCCGGTGAAATCTCCTTCACCGCCTTGGCGATCTCATAACCGAACGGAATGGTCGGCGTGAGACAGGAGATTCCCACGATACCGGGGCGGGATCGCTGCAGACGTGCTTCGAGATCATCCCGGCTGTAAGGGGCAATCCCGTAATCCCAGATTTCCACTTGAAAACCAGCTTGGCGGACTGCCGCGGCGAGATAGGCCAAGTTGATCGGTGGCTGGAGGGACAAAAACGACAGCCGTGGCGCTCCCGTGGGCGGTCTGATGAGGACGATGCGGTTGTTGTCTGGTTTCATGGCAATTTTTCGGGATCAACGACTCCTTGGCCATCAGTTTCCCCATACGACAAGCCTGACTTTTGTGAAGGAATAGGATACCAGAGAGGCAGAT
>JAKPYU010000011.1 GCA_029568995.1 Candidatus Omnitrophota bacterium
ATCAGCCTGATATCCCCGGCAAACGAAGCGACGGGACAGGCGACGACCGTCACGCTCACCTGGGAAGCCACGCCCGGAGCGCAAACGAACGCGGGGGAACGAGCCGCTTCGATATCTGGATACACCGTCTACTTCGGCAAAGCCGGGGAAGACTATCCCGCCCCGCAGTGGGTGACGGAAAAGACCCTGCAAAAACCAAACCTCGAATACAACGCTGAATATAAGTGGCAGATAATCGCGGTACAGTCCGACGGCAGCACGGCAACCAGTGCGGAGCGGACATTCACCACCGCCAATAGGTACGGGGCGCCGGAGATCGCGCTCAAAACCCCGAACCATCTGTCCACCGGACAGGCGACAACCGTCACGCTCACCTGGGAAGCCACGCCGGGAGCCGAAACAACCGGCGCGAGGGCCAACAGTCTCACCGGTTACGACCTCTACTTCGCGAAAGCGTCGGAGAGTTACGGAACACCGCAGAAGGTATCCGTGAAAGAAGCGCAAAAGAGCGCTCTGGAATATGGGACGGCTTACAAATGGAAAGTGGTTGCCCTTCAATCGGACGAAAAAAGCGCGGCCAGCGCGGAATGGATATTTACCACGTTGGGGGAAACCTACGGTAATCCGCAGATCAGCCTGACAACTCCGGTAAACGGGGCGACGGGACAGGCGACGACCATTACGCTGACATGGGAAGCCACACCGGGAATACAGATGAACACGGGAGAACGGGCCGCTTCGATTGCCGGATACCATGTATATTTCGGTAAAACCGAAGAAAGCTATCCCGCCCCGCAGTGGGTGACGGAAAAGACCCTGCAAAAAACGAACCTCGAATACAACGCTGAATATATGTGGCAAGTAACGGCGGTACAGTCCGACGGCAGAACGGCGACGAGCGCGGGGCGGACGTTCACGACGGCGGAGATGCACATCACGCCGCCGGAGATCAGCCTGCTTTCTCCGACGCACGAAGCGACGATGGTATCGCTTAATCCCACGTTGTCATGGGAAGCGACTTCGGGCGCGCAGACCAACGCTTCTTCGCGGGCGATCGCGATCACAAGCTATGACATTTACTTTTCAAAGACTTCCGAAGCGTATGGCGACCCGGAGAACGTGACCGGAAAACAACTGGTAAAGCAAAACCTGGAACCCTGGACGGAGTACA
>JAKPYU010000019.1 GCA_029568995.1 Candidatus Omnitrophota bacterium
CTCGGTCACTCTTACAACCGCGGCGTGGAGTCAAATGTATATCCCTCTTCCGGATTTTGCTGCGGGCAATGAGCGGATCCATTTTGCCACCACGGTGGTCTCGCCGAATTCCGGCCCGGTGGCGCTGCTCAGCATTCCCCTGTCGGTCAACGACTGGACCGCCAAGCCGCAGATCCGCCAGCAGAATTTAAGATCCATCACTTTCATCCTTGAAAATCTCGGCGGGCTGGATCTCTCCGATTTTCTGCCTCTCACCAAGGACGGCACGAGCGGAATCGCCCTGTATGCGGAGTCCGGCGATGTTCCCGAGTTCTTCAATTACTCCGAGGGCGATGCCACAAGCGATATTCCCCTGATTCTGAAATCCGCTCCCGCCGTGGTTCGTCTTGCCACCGGATATCAGATCACCTTTGAACCCGTATCGGTTGCGGGGTCTACGCAACTTCCTATCAACAGCGACGGATTCCCGGAATTCTATATTGTCGGCAAGACCAGCATCGAACTGCGACAGGGCGATGCGTTTGAGGCCTATATGACTCCGGGGATGATTTCGATTGAGGATCGCGATCCCAATGTCGGCGTGTTCCGACGGTTCGACGATCATTTCCCCTCGGAGACATTCGCCAATAATTTCTCCACGCAGTTGGGTGGGCTGGCCGTACTTCCGGAGTTTCGACAGCGAGCGATCTTCCGGGGCGATATTGTCCAGATTTACAACCGGACCACGGTCGGCCAGCGCATCATCAACCGCTCTGAGCCGACAACTATTCTGGCGATGGACCTGGTCGGCGCGCCCACTGAGGAGTATTTCGTTAAGGAAATTCGTGTCAACTTCCTGGGGGTCGATTTGTATCCCATCAGCTGGTTGTATGGACCGGAGTTTCTGCCCGGCAATGTCGGTCCGGGGTGGGTGCCGGGATTGGATTATATCAATGCTCCGTCCAGCTTCTACAGCAATCCATACGACTCATTCACGAGCCTGTTTATTAACGTTCCGAAGTTCCTTCAGAATCCCGCATGGTATGAAGTGTTTACACCTCCGCTTGCGATGCCCGACCAGCGGGGCCTGAGTGTTTTCAACCGTCAGAATCCCAATCGAGCCAAGTATCTGGCGGATCGTGGGATGGATGTCCCCACCCTGCTTTCACCCGAAATCTTTCTCGATCTGCTTCAGGACGGAGAAGGCGGCGTTTTCCTGTTCACGGAGGGCAGCAGCGGTGTGCAGGGTGTTTACGAAGCCAACTTGGATCGCCGACTGGCTTTGGGAGACGGGGTTCGGTTTGAGAGTCTGGATGTGACCACACTTCCCCGCGAGATTATCAACCGGCTTCTTCCCACGGCCCTTCTGAAGTCCAGACATACAGCATTGCCCCGCGACCCGATCACCGGTGAAGTCCAGCTATCTTTCCTCTTGGATGATGTTCCCCTGGATTTCCTGTTGACGCCCCACTTGGCGCGTCTCATGGCCGAGTACTCCCAGTTCGAAGCGCCTTCGGGCCTGAAGATTAAGTCTCAGGTGATTGATGCTTACAAGGTTTCTCCCAGGGATTTCAGCTGGGATACCGGCAAGTATATTTTGGGCCTGTCTCGTGAGATGATCGATGCCCTGCTGGCGGATGCGGCCATCGAGTCCGCAGATGTGAACGGAGATTTCATTTATGACGGCGACGGGATCGACAACTGCACGGAACTGTATGGCCGCCAACTGATCAGCGGATTTACCATGGTGCTGCCGCTGTCCTCCAACAACCCGAAAGAGCTTCTCCGGATTCCCTCTTCGGATAGTGTGGCGCTGGATACGGATCGCCCCGAACTCTATGTTGCTGTGAAGACGAGCGACAAGATCCGCAACCTGCACAGCGTTCTTCCGTTTATTCTTCCGGGCGATGTGACCATCGGCAAACAGTTGGAGCGTTTTGTTCGCGGAGCCACGGATATTGAAACATTGCCCTCGTACTCCAGGGTGGGGCAGCCGAGACTGGGACTGGATCGGCTCCTTCCCGAACGTCCCGGCGAGACACTGACGGTCACAAATCCCCTGATCGGACGTCCGCGACCGCAATTCACATTCCAGGATCTCACCGTGCCGGGGCCTGGAGATAACGCAACCAATAACAATATTCTTTCAGGCCCGATGCTGGGTTCGCCCCCGAAAGCGGTCATCGGGATCAGTGCCGTGGATTACGGACAGAACGCCAACCTGGCGTTCAACAACACAAGCGGAACCGATGAAGAGGCAATCTTCTTCACGGAAAACACCGTCTTCGACACCCTCACCGTCGATTTCCTTCCTCCGCCGGGTGAATCTCAGTTCAACACCGATATCATCAATGGTGTCACGACCGCCCAGGGAATCGACGCTGTCCTCAATCATCTGGTATCGGAACACCAGGTGATTCTCTATCAGGATGACGATACACCCATCGGTGACGAATTGGATAATGACGGCGACGGCATGGTTGATGAAGAAACCACGAACCTGATCGATGATGACGGCGACGGTCTGATCGATGAAGACTGTGGCGATGGAGACCCGAAAGGGATTAACGGGGTTTTTGATGCGTACGACGACTTTTTCCTGCCGCTTGGCGACCACATTGGAAATTGTGTAATTCCGTCCGGCGGTGCGAACATGTGGGAAAGTGCTTACAAACGGGCCGTCAACCATGGTCTTTTTATACCCGATCCGCTGAATCCGGATGAAGTGGGAGAGGAGATCACAGAAGATATGACGTTTTCGCCGCTGGTGGCGATCGGTGGCGGGGCATACCGTGCGATATTCGATTTGCGTGTATTGCGGATCGGAACGCTTCCGTCCGGCTTGCGCGATACGATGGATCCGTCCCGGATCTTACTGTATTTCGGTCGGGAACCGGATGCGGGATTTGAGATTACGCCGGACAAAGATACACCGACCATGGACCTGACTCTGCCGATCGCTAACCAACTTCCCTTTTTGATGCAGCCTTCTAAACCGGCCCTGGATGGGAAATTCTATCTGCCGGACTGGGGCGATATTTCTGATTTTGACGAAACGATCAGGAATGCGATCATCAGTGCTGCCGGATCTGAAACAAATCCGAAGATGATCAACCTCGGTACGATTTATAACAAGAATGGGACCCCCATCGGCTTCATTGGAGCAGCGGGATCGATAGGGCTGAGAGATCTTCGATTCGCGGATCCGTACCTGATCTTCAACCGGGTCGGCTTGGTTCCCCTGATTGGCAATGATCTGGGACTCACCGAGGGGAATCCGCAAGGGGGAAATCCTCCGGAAAATGCGTATTTCAGCCAGAAAGGATGGTTCTACACAAGTGGCATTGATGCAAATCAGCTAAACACTTATTTCGGCGAACTGATCGCCACAATGCTTGAGGCGCATGAGACGTTCCTGCAATCTCTTCAAGACGTTATCGATGCCTGGAACGAGGAAGTCGAAGCCTATAACGAAGAGAAAATGGAAGCGGAAGATCCGAGCAGTATCGAGCCGCCGCAATTCGATCCGGATTCCATTCCGCAACCGACCGAGATTACCATCACCGACCCAGCGGATGGTCTCGGTCTGGCCAGTGTGCCACCTTCAGATGAAATGTCTTATGAGTACCAGCTCCAGATTCCGGACGAGGAATACGGACCTCTGCGTGGGAACGACTATTACGTGGTTCTTCGGGCTGCAAAGACCGCGGAAGTCGGCGACCGGTTCCAGGTCCGCATGGGTTCCGGGGCCATTACCTATCTATCTTTTACGGATACCAACCAGGTCTATTCCGACCGATTCCCGGGCAAAAGCACCGGCTCGGTGGTCACATCGGCCCTTGTCGTGCGCAGCGCGAATGTCCCGCCGACCTTCAAGTTCCTGTCCCCGAAAGCCGGGCGGAATTACGCGGACGAGTATCAGCAGTATGAGATTTCCTGGCAGGCGACCGACCCGGATAACGACGCCACGATCACTCTTTATGTCGACAGTGATAACAAGGGATTCGACGGGTCCCTGCTGGTGGCCGGGCTGACCGAGGGCGTGGACACCCGGTACAAGATGAACCTGGTGGAAGATATTCCGGGATTCGATCCGGCCCTGGATTATTACATCTATGCCAGTATCACCGATGGAATCAGCGAACCGCAGTTGATTTACGCGGACGGTCCGGTTGCGCTGGGCAGCACAGGATCTCCCGGGGGCGGCGCGATTCCCATCGACCCGACAGGCGACCCGGTGGATTACTACAAGCTGGTCAGTGATGGCCGCATCTTCAACCTGGGCGAAGCGCCCGGATTGAGCGATGTCACCGCCCTGGGTGGCACAACGCTTGCCATCGATATGGAACTGACCGCCGATTATTCGGGCGCAGCTGTTCTGGCGACCGATGGCCGGGTGTTCGCAATCGGGAATGTCGGTGTCTTCAGCGATAAAATCGCGGCGGATGGGGAGATCGTGTTCCCGTCCAATCCCATCGACAATCCGAGCTCGGGAGTGACCATGAATTCCGCATGTGACCTGGAGGTGGATTTCGAGCGGGGAACGATCTTCATCCTGGACATGGATGGAGATTTTGTCGTGCTGGGCACAGAGCCGTCGAGAAATCTCGCCCCCACAATCCGACTCCCCGGTGTGGATATCTACCGGGATATGGAATTGACGCCGGATGGTGAGGGGATGTATTTCCTGACGTTCGCGGGCGATATCTACGGGAGCGGGACGGCAAGCGGATACAACCGGAGCCTGGGATTCGGACAGGATCTGGCACGGGATATCGAGCCGGTCATCGCCGGCAACGGTGTCTCCGGGATTATCGCCTTGGATGCATACGGTCGCATGTACGGGCTGGGAGCCGACCTCCCGCCGTATCGGCCGCCGGTTTCCGATGAGCCTCTGTTCCGCAGCATGGCGAAAATCGCCGGGAAAGAGCGCGCTTATCTTCTGGCGGATGGCGGCGGGCATGTCTATGCCGCTACCCATGAGGCGATCCTCATGCCGAAAGACGCCGCTTTGTTCGGCGACGAACCGGGGATGCAGGATGACCGCGTGGTGGATATCGAGTCCGCCGCATACAATCTCCGCGATATCCCCGGCCTTATTAACGATCTACTTCTTGCATACGCAAACGAAGACACAAAGTCGATTCTCGCCCTGACTTCATCCGATTACAGCGATGTTCAAGGTATGAACCGTGCCAAACTCTCAACCTCCCTGGGGAATTTCTTCGACTTCTACCACATGAAATCCATGCGGGTCGGAGTGGCCGAGGATGCTTTGATGGTTACCTTCCAGGGCAACAAGGTGATTGTTGCGGCCCAGGTGGAAACCACCTACTTCCTCCCGCAGGTCAACCGGCTCGTCCCGGAAGTGGAAGAGACGCAGACAGTTTACGCGGATATCCAGGGTTTCCCGAACGAAGGCGGTTCGGAAGCGGGATTCCCGTTCAGTCAGACTGTCACAATGCGGGAAGTCGGTGACGGACGCGGATGGAATCTGAGTGTCTACGATATTGACAACACAATGAATCAAAGCCTCACCGAATTCAGTTGGGACGAATTTGAGGGTGCGGAGAATACCACCAAGCTGCAGTCGCTTATTGCCGCTCCGGGAAATCGTCGCGTGGAGTATTTCGGATTCCAGAGCAAGGGTCCCGAGCGACAGAGGCGGATCAAGTTCAATTATCATGGACCCGGAAGACTTAATACGTTCATGTTCTGGTTCCAGCAGATGGTGTACAACATTTACTATGGTCCCCCGGTTATGGAGATAATCTGGTATCAGGGGGATATTGCCTCCTGGCAGAGTGATGCATTTGAGATCCAGATGGAAAACATCAACGGGAAGTTCCAGATCACCAGTATCCGGATGCCGCAACGGCTGCGGGTCAACACCAATGGCTCGGAGATTTCTGCGAATTCCGAATCGGAACCGGCTCCATTGGAAGACGAGTTGGAGGTTGAAATCCCGGATGGATTCTCGTTCACCAGTGGCTCAATGGTGGTCACTCTTCAGCCCGGCGATGCCGATATCGTACTGGAATCTGCCGAGCGGCTCGCGGTCACCAATAAGAACCAGGGCATTATGAACCTCGGCAAGAGCATCGACATTTTCGCTGTCAGCGCTCAGGAACTTCTGAACAGCATCAGCCGGTTTAATGTCATGGTCGACAACCTGGATACGGAGGCGAATAGCGTCTTTTCCACCAACGTGGTTCCGGGTAATTCCTACTTTGTGATCTTGCGTGACGGAGTTCACTTTGCCTTGATGCGGATTCTTCAGCGGTTGGACCTGGAGGAGGGCGAAACGGCAGAGGAAATCTACTTCGAGTGGGTGTATCGGAGCGATTTCGTATTGCCCAAGAATTTCTGATCGCGTTGAGTGCGTTGATATTTCCGTAACGGCATTCGTCTTCCCCGGCGAATGCCGTTACTTTTCCCATTTCAGGGCGTAAGATTGTCATGTCTGAACTCTTCTTCCTCACCCTTTGGGAAGAGGGATCGGGGGGAGGGGAAAAATCCAATACGAGTGTCGAATTCATGCGCCTGACTATCCTGATTCCGTTGCTGATTCTGATCGCTGCCCTTCTGCTGATCGGAATCGTTCTGTTTTCCGGCTCCCGAATGGAGTCCGGCCCGTACCAACTCGCCGCTCTGCCGACTCCGGATCTCATTCCGCCGATTTCCACTCCGACCCCATCGGCGGACACCTTTGTGGAGTTGTTCCCCACCATTGTCATCCCCACTCGCGCGCCTTTGATGGAGGAACCATCGGTCATTCCTGAACCCATCCCACAGCCGGAGCAGACACCCGACGAGGTGGTTCCCCCGGTCCAGCCCGGACGGAATGCCCTGATCAACCTCCTGCTGAACTGGAACTATACTGACTTCACACAGATCGCCTCCACAAAGCGTGGGCGTCTCGAACATTTCGGAACGAAAGAACAACGCGAGGTCACGGAAGGGATGCCGTTTGAGAACGATATTGTGGTGGCTGCGCTCTCTCCGGAAGCGGCGGTGATGCAACTCGGTTCCGCCACTTACGCCCTTCCTCTGATCAAGATTCCTGCATTCTTGGAGAGTCTCAAGAACCGAAAGGGACCGCTTACTCCCGAAGAGCAGCAACAGGGATTGGACTACTACATGAAAATCTTCGGAAACAAGATGCAGGAACTCTCAAAAGACTACCGTCCCCTTCCCGGTGTCAACCTCCCCAAACCTCCAAGCAAGGAGGAAATCGAGACGAGAAAGCGACAATATATGGAGGTCTTCGGCAAGCAGTATAAGCAGGAACAGGCCTTAACCGGGCAACAGAATCTCGATTCCGCCGAAACACAACGCCAGAACTTCGAGCGGTACTGGAAAACCTATCATCCCGATCAGCCCATGCCCACCTTTATCCCTCAACCGGTGGAATCATTGCCGTTTACCGGATCTATACCGGTCGGAACGCCTATCCAATCTGCCCAATGAGAGGTCAATCTGCTATGTTGATGAACTTGGCGATTTCTACCCGGAGACCACCGATGTTTCGCCGGTTTCGCTTTTCTTCCGCAGTTTTGATGACCGTGATGAGCCTTGTCCCGCTGTGCTTCACGCATTGCGGAAAGTCGTCTCCGCCTGCCATCTCCTCGGAAAGCACCCCGACTCCTTCCATGGCCTCTCCGACTATCGTCGAAGCGACACCGACTTTGGAGGCTCAAGTCTCCGCATGGGATCAGACGGTCATCCTCCAATTGGGGGATGAAACGATTACCTATGATCGCATTCGTGGGTATATGGACCCTCGAAAAGCGGCTTT
Organism: Candidatus Omnitrophota bacterium; assembly: GCA_029568995.1. Taxonomy (GTDB): domain Bacteria; phylum Hinthialibacterota; class Hinthialibacteria; order Hinthialibacterales; family JAKPRU01; genus JAKPRU01. Next base: position 7,778 of record JAKPYU010000019.1, read on the forward strand.
GATGTCTCAAGTGTCTGGCAAGACAGACCTCCAGCCGTATCTGGTTGAGCAATTGGACAAAAAAATAGAGCAGGTCATCTCTCAGTGGCTCCTGCTGAAAGAGGCTCAACAGAACAAGCTGGAGGCGACTCCACAGGACATCGAAGCCTTCCTGGCCCAGGCAAAGGCGTTCTTCAAGGATGAGAAGCAATATGCCGCCTATCTCGATTCATTCCGTCAGCGGGGAACCAACCTGGAGCAGCTGATTGCCAACCAAATCCTGATTACGAAAATGGAGAGCCTCCTGAAGAAGAAATTCCTTGAAGAAGCCACACCCGAAGAGAAGAAGAAGTGGTATGACGCCAATGTGGAGAAGTGTTTCTCTCCTCCCGCGAGAACGGATGTCCGGCGGGTCTGCCTGCTTTACGGCGAGAAACGAACTCCGGAAGAGGCAAGCCAGGAATTACGGGGACTCCTGACCGAAGTGCAGAAAAAGTTCGAAACCGTGCAAGACGTGACCGACCGAATCGAGATCATGAAAGAAATGGCCATCAACCATTCCGAGACGGAGGATGCCCGGTTCAGCTCCGGCTTGCACAATGTCTACCATGTTCCCGAAGCGTGGGCCGCTCTTGGGAAGGAATACTGCGATGGGCTTCTCAAGGTTCCGCTTTACGAACTCTCGGATATTTTGCCGATTCCTTCAGGTTACGCATTTGTTTATGTGACTCGCAAAGTCGGCGGAATAGTGCAGTCTTTCGACAATCCCACGGTCCAGGGGCTTCTGCCGCAACTCATCTTGCGGGAGAAAACGCAGGCTTGGAAAGAGGCGAAGAGCGCAGAACACCACGTGCAGTTCTTCCAGGATCGCTTGGCAGAGTGCGTGCAAAAGGACTTGGAGACGGCCAAAGAGGCGCAATCGATGGCGGACCTGTCTGGGGGCGAGAGTGCTTCTGCGATTCCCGAGACAGCCACGCCATTATCCGGAAAGGGGTTTGCAGCGGATGAACGTTGAACGGGAAATTGACCTGGCTTCCGTGTATCGCGTCGTTTGGGAACGGGGAAAACGGATTCTGATTGTCACGTTTGTTGTGATGGTTTTCTCCTACCTTGCGACTTTGTCTATGACCAAACGGTACGGCGCGATGGCCGAGGTGGAGGTGAGACCCTCCCACGTCGGCGAGCACGCCATGCAGAACTGGCCTATCCCAATTGAGGCTCAGGCAAGGTATATTGAAGGCGACGATACGCTCAAAGCGGTCATCGACGAATTGAAACTTGCTGAGGAACCATTCGAAATCAAGAAGGTTGATCAGTTGGCTTCTCGAATCAGTGTTTCCAAGTACAAGGAGACCAGCATCATTCGGGTGTATGCCGAGATGGAGACATCCGAAATGGCCGCGAAAGTCGCCAATAAGCTGGCCCAGAAAGGCATTGAAAAGAATCTCGCCTTTCTTGTCCAGGAGGCAAGTCGAACCGCGCAGCTGCTGGATGAGACACTATCCGCTCGAATGATCGCCAATGCCAGCCGGGAGACAAACTACCTGCTGGCTCAGAAACAGTATGAATTAGAAAAACTTCAGAAATATCTCGATAATTTGTACAGCCAGTGGCAGTTAAGAATGAGCGAACGGGAGAATCTGCTTATCTCCGATCGCGAGCTTACGGCTCGTGTGGCCAGCCTGGAAGAGGCGATTCAACACCAGCCGGAGAAGATCTACCTGACACGGGCGCTCTCTGAGGAGGCCGTGCTGTTAGAGATGATTCGCAGTGCCACGCCGGATGTGAAAGGCTCACGGCTGCCGGATCTCTCGTTGACCATCGAATCTCCCAACCCGGAGCATTATGCTCTTGTTGCCGAAAAGGATCGTCTCGAGGCGCAGCTCAAGGGGGATCAGGCGAAGCTGGCCCAAATCGAAGCGACGCTGCCGGGACTGGAGAACCAAGTCCGGGAAACGCAGAACAAATTCTATGACGCCAACATGGAAGTTGCGCGCCTGAAAGCGGAATACGACCGATCCTACGAGATATTCGGCGGTATCGACAAGGAACTCGGATGGGCTTTCACAACCATTTTTTCCGAGCGGTACGAAATGATTCAGGTCAACCAGGCTCTCGCGAAGGACGCGGTCGCCAGTCCCAACCGACCCGCTGTCGTTGTCCTGTCCGGCTCGCTGGCCTTTCTCATGGCACTCGCCTATTTTCTGTTGAAAGACCTTTATGGCATCGCCCAGAAGAAGGAGAGCGTATCCGCATAGGCCGGCGATCCGCCGTTTCGCAGAATAGCAGGGTTGTGAAAGAAACATGGGCTTTCCGATGATTCGCAAAGGACTCCCATTTGCAGTCTGGCCGATTGGGATTGTCCTGTTCGTATTCCTGATCGTGTTCTTCTGGCCCATTCTGACCCCGGACCTCGATGAGCGCTCGCATATCGGGGGAGACCTTCAATTCAAAGATTATCCGTTCCGGCTTTTCGCCGTTCGGGAACTCCTGAATGGGCATATTCCTCTTTGGGATGAATACCTGTTCGGAGGCTGGCCGGGAATCGCGAACTCCGAGTCGGCGTTTTTCTATCCGCCGAATCTTCTGCTGCTTCCCTTTTGGCATGAGCAGGGTTTCTCGTATTCGGCGTTCGAGCGATGGATTCTACTGCATCTGTTCTTCGCCGGATTGGGCACGGCTTTGCTGGGTCGGAGACATGGGCTGACTAATGCCGCCGCGCTGCTTGCGGGAGTGGTTTTCACTTTCTCCGGATTTCTGGTAGCGCACAAAATCCACTCCAATATTATTCAGACTGCGGTCTGGCTGCCTTGGATACTTCTCTGCCTGGAAGGTTATCTGGCTGAGGGGCGACGAATATCGGGATGGCTTTGCGGAGGCTGCCTGATCTGCGCCTACTTCGGCGGCCATCCGCAGATGGCGATCTATCTCACGTTCGTTGTGGTTGCCCGACTGGTGTGGGCGATTTATGTGGCCGAAACGGAAGAGCGGGCAAAGGCGGTTCATCGCGGGCTGATCGTTCTCTTGCTGATTGGTGTGGCCGGACTTGTCACAATGGTGCAATGGCTGCCTTTGCGGGCATTGGTAACCGAGGGAGAACGTTCTCGTCCGACCTATGAATCGAGTTCGGAACTCTCGCTTCCCATCGAGGAACTGGTTGTCGATACGGTGTTGCCGGAAACGGCGCAGATTCCCGGCCTGGATGTCGGAACCGAAGTATTTTACTGGGGAATTGTCACCACGCTGATCGCGTTGTTTTGTGTGCCTGTGTTTCGATGGAAAGGCCCGGCGGGTCTCTATCTCGTGATTGCCGTGGTGGCAGGCGTCCTGGCTTTGGGGGACGTCACGGCGGCGCACCGCTGGGCGTATGAATTCATTCCCGGAATTGCCTGGCTTCGCGCGTCAAGTCGGTGGATCCTTGTGGTGACTCTGGCTGTTGCGCTTGCGACCGGGCGAGGACTGGACGCACTCACGCGAGACCGCATTTTCTCCCGGAATCACGTTGCACGGGCTTATCTCAGCATTTTTGGAGCGCTGTTTCTCTGTATGTTCTTTGCCTTTCTTCTTCTGATTGTTCTTCGTCTATTCATCGCTCCGGGACAGGTGTCCGATTCATTGCCGTTGCTGATACGGCAGATTGGTTGGATTTTGCTTTGTCTCCTTCTTGTTGTCGGGGCGGCTGTCCTCTATGCACAGGACAAAATCTCGAATGTGGTCCTGTGCAGTTTCATTATCCTGTTGGTCTTCTGGGATCTTGCGACCGTTCACGGAACTCGCGAGATCGAGTCGGGAACCGGGGAGTATGTCTGGGACGAATCCGTACGGACTATTCTCGATAATCCTGCACGGGGCCGAGTTAAAATCCGGTTCGGCTCCGAGGGTGAAGACCGCCGCCAATATCACGGGCAGGTGTTCGGATTTCGCGAGCTGGACGGCGAAAGTCCTCTGAAGCCCTCCTACTACAATGTGCAGCGAGAGAATCGCATGCTTGGCCTGGAAGATCCCGCACAGATTAACCAGCGATTTCTGGATCTGTTGAATACGGAGTACATTCTTTCGGATATCCGCAGTCCTGGCGGTCCATGGAAGCCTATCCGGGATCATCTGTGGCAGAATCCCGATGTCTCTGCCCCAGTTCGGTGGTGCGGTTCCTGGTGGGCCGTCGAACCGACCTCGATTCTTGCGTTGCTGGCGAGTCAGAGTGTCCCGTATGATCGGGTCGCGCTGGTCGGCCTGGATCGATTCGATCCTCCCCGCACTGTCCCCGCTCAAATCCCCGGAGTCTCCGTCGCGTTGCCTTCCCCCATTGTGTGCTTGAGCATCTCGGCAAATGGTATCCGGCATCAATCCGTGATCCTGATCGGTGGAGAGAATTATTCCCCGAATAAAACCGGATACAACATTGTTGTCCTGAATCCGGAGACAGGCAAAGTCACGAAGCGAGATTCTTTCAACACCATGGCGGATTATGTTGACGGATCTGTCTCGCGCGAGCAGCAGGAAAATACCCGCATGGCGCGGTTCCTGGACAGTGTTCCGAATGGGCATGTTGTGCTTGCCTCGGTTCGGGAAGAGGGCACGAACATCCTGCAGGAGAATGCGGTTCGGGCATTGTGGTCCTGTGGGTCCGGCGTGGATTTACGTCAGCGCTATCGCCTGGCGCATTCCATGATCGGGGTGAAGGGAATGCCACCCGGAACCGCAATGGAGGTGGTCAGTGCCACGGAATCTCTCATGATGAGTGAGGCCGATGGATCCTGGCTTTTGTCCCCTCCATCCGAATCGCCGTCGGAGATCTTCCTGGATTCTCGGCATTTCAACGCGCGGCAACTGTATGAGATTCACAGCCGGTTTCCCATCTCCATGCCACCCACATCTTCCTGTCGAATCGGCGATGGGACCGCTTTGCTTCGAGTTCCGGTGGTGTTGTTCAGCTCACCCAAGGACGACTCCGTGGCTGTGGAGAGCGACCGTGCTGCGTTAATCGTTGCGGGACATGACTGCTCGCCCAATCGTCGCGGCTACAACCTGGCATGGATTGATCCGATCTCCAATGCCGTGAAGGCCACGGATTCCTTCGATATCGGCACGGATTGGGATGCCGTCGCCAACCGGGTTGTTCCCGGTACTCCTGAGAATTCCCGCATGATCCGTTTCCTGGCCAATCTCCCCAACGGTGCGGTTGTGCTCGGCGCGGTGCGCGATGAGGGCTGCAATATCCTTCAACCGGAAACCGTGCAGGCGCTTCGGGATGTCGGATGCGAATTGGATGTCCGTGGGAAATTCCGCTGGGCACATGCTTTTGTCGGCGTGAAAGGTGCGAGTCCCGGATCTGCCGCGGAGATTGCCTCCAGTACGCACGTACTCATTCGAACCTCGGTGGAAGGATTTCTGAACACACCTCCGTCGAATCTGGCAGCGGCCGAGCTGGATCCTGCGCGAAGGGCACAATTGATCGCTCTGCAGATCCCGCTCCTGATGTCTCGTGGAGCCGAGGAACAATCGGCCCGCAAGCCCTTTGTACCGTTTCAAGGATCTGCCCCGGCAGCCGTCGAATCTGCAACACCGATGTTTCCGGCAGCCCTTGAAACCGACCTTCGGAGAGAATTGTCCGAGTCAGAATGGCATGTAGCGAAATCCTCCGCAGAGGAATGTGAAATCGTTGGATTTGCCCCCGCAGATGGACTGCTGTTTATCAGCGAACCGTTCTTTCCGGACTGGAAAGCCTGGTTGGATGAGGAGGAAGTGGAGATCTTTCCGATCTTCCGGTTCTTCCGTGGCATTCGGATTTCGGCAGGTCATCATACTTTGCGTATGGTTTATGATCCGCCTTCGTTTGCGCAGGGATTTTCATTGTCTTGCATGGGGCTGGTGATTTGGCTAGGGTGGGGGATCTGGCTGCTTCTCAATCGGACTGTCCGCGAAACCGCGCCGTGATCGCCACAGATCCCGTATAGAACAATCAAGTCAGCAGAGATGTTGGCAGTCCGGTCCCCTCGCGTTGAATGGGGAAGATCAATCGGAATGTCGTTCCTGCGCCCAGGGAACTATCGACTTCGATCCTGCCCGAATGGCTGGAGACGATCTGGTGCACGACGGAAAGCCCCAGGCCGCTTCCGGAATCCTTTGAGGTAAAGAACGGATCGAAAATATGTTGAAGGTTGTCCTGGGGGATTCCGACACCCGTGTCCTGAATTTCAACGGCGATCTCCCGTGGGGAAAATCGACGCGTGCGGATTCGGATGGTTCCTCCCTGCGGCATGGCCTCCTGGGCGTTCAGAAGAACATTCAGCAGAACCTGTTGAAAGAGATTCGGATCGAGTTGCAGGGACGGCAGATTCCCGGCGAGATCGAATTCCCGGCGAATCTCCAGGAAGTTGTCCTGGTGTTCCAGGTATTGGAGGGAACGTTGAATGACCGCATTGACATCGACTCGCTCCAGCTCCGGTGTCTGCGGGCGCGCGAAATTGAGAAAGTCGCTGACCACACGCGAAAGCCGAGCCACTTCCTCCAGGATAAAGTCAAAGAGTCCTTCTTCCCCCGGCAACCCGCCAAATCGCTTTCGCAGCAGTTCTGCGGAACCTTTAATAACTCCCAACGGATTGCGGATCTCATGTGCCACACCGGCCGACAGGCGTCCAAGAGCAGCCAGACGATCCTGCAGAACCAACTGACGTTCCAGCTTACGGATGCTTGACAAGTCATGGAATGTCACTACGAGGCCCGCGATTCGTCCTCCATCCAGCAGCGGCACGGTACTCACCTGCATGGGAACCGGCGTGCGTCCGTTCCGGCTCCACTCGATCTCACGCTGAAATACGGAAATCCCTCTATGTAAGGAGGACTCCACCAGTTCCCCGAAATCCTCATATCCGAGTAGTTCCCGGTAATCGGCATTGGGCGTCTTTTCCAGACCGAGGATCTCCAGGGCAGCCCGATTGGCTCGTACCACCCGACCGACATTGTCGATCACAAGAACACCGCTCCGGATGTTTGCGAGGATATTCTCAAGACGATTCTGGATGCGTGTCAACTCCCGGTTGGCCGCGTTCACCAGCCGGACGCTATCCTCCAGCTCCCGTGCACGTGCCGCCAGCTCGGTATGACTCCGCTCGACTTCCGAGGCCATTTCGTTGAATGACGCGGCCAACTGACCGATCTCGTCCTCACCGACAATCTCCGAACGCGCCGTCAAATCCCCTTTCGCCATCTGTCTCGCCGTTCGAGACATTCGATTCAGCGGATGCGCAATGGATCGCGCCACCACCGCGCCCACAATAATCGCGAACAGAGTACTGAATGCAATTCCGCCCAGTGCATGCCTTGAGATAAATCCCGATAACGGTTCCAGAGGAGGTACGGACACGACAATCAAGCCGGTCAACTCGCCTCGATGATTATTGAACGGATACATCAGTGCCTGCGAAAGAACGCCGTTGATCTCGACATAATCGCTCTCCAGATAAAGACGCTTTCCACTCAGGAGATCCTGGAATTCCTTGCTTTTGACAAATGAAGGATCGAGAATCGTTTGGTCGGCGGGATCGATCACGTCGATCTGCACTCCGGGGAACTCCCTGGGTGACCATTCCGGTTCGAAATGTGTCTGGGGATTCTGTATATTGGTCCCGATGGATGACGCCGGCTCCATGGTTTGACGACGTATGATCGGTCGACCGACCACAAATCCGCCAATGACCACATCATCCTCCGCGTATTCCGAATACACCCATAACAGAAATGCACCTTCCTTCGTCTCATACAAGCCCAGATTCGACGTCTGGAGGGAATCCAGTTCCTCGTAATCCTTAAGGCATAGGAGATGAACTTCCATCTCCTGATAAAGTTCATAGCTTCGTAGTCTCTCGGTCAGTTGACGTGCCAGACCTTCCAAGACGGGCATGTCCCCTTCACGGAATTTCTGAACCAGAGAAGGAATCTCGCGGATTCTGTTGCGCAACTCCACCAGGACTACGGAACCGGCTGCCGTTTCTAACTGCTTCTTGGTTATTACTCCCATATTTTGAAATATCTGCCGAACCATGCTCAAACGCGCTCTACCTCTCGCCAGGGTATGCTCGAGCAACGAATAATACGGAACGACCGCAACGGGGATCATCGTCCCCAGCGTCACCACCAACAACCAGAAAGTCAACTTCGATCGAACGCGCCGAAACATGGAAATCCGCTCAGCAAGAACTCTGGGATGTGCCCGATGCAACCGGATGTCGTACCGAAATCCTATGCCAGTATATCTCATTGCTGACCCGGTCGGCAAGCACCCTGTTTCGAATTCAGGGATTCCTTGTGCCGGAAATCTTGCCGCCATCGAAGCGGTACGGTCCCGCGCAGGTCGATTTTGCGTTATCATCGGGATTATCGCATGGATTCAGGAGCATCATGCCCTGTCCCAAGAGGTCCGAATGCTGAAATTTCTTGGCTTTCTGATGAGAATTCTCGTCATGCCTGGGATGGTCTTCTTCCAATCCTGCGACGAGTGGCCTTCTGCTCTCAACGGGAAAGAATCCACCCCGGGGCCGCCAGGTGATCGACTGGGACCCGGTACGACGCGTTGCGCTGCAATCCGAAGGGGCCTTTTCCCGGTTCGGGTGCTCCCGGTGATCCGGACGGTGGGTTCGGCGGACTTTCGGTCTATCCGGTCTGATCGGGCACGGATGGGGATTTCCATGCGGAGCGCGTTGCTTTATATGTACAATAGGACTGAGACTTTCTGAAGAATCCATGGCGCAGATACAGATCGTTATTGTTGTTGTCTACATGGGGGTTCTCCTCTGTGTCGGAGCGTGGATTGCACGCCGTCAGAAAAGTTTGCGGGATTACTTCCTGGGTGGACGCAGTATTCCGGCCTGGGCGGTCCTGTTGGCCGTTGTGGCTACGGAAACCAGCTCGGTTACCTATGTCGGCACTCCCAGTATCGCGTATATGGGTTCCATGACCTTCCTGCAATTGGTGCTCGGATTTGTAGTAGCACGTCTGATTCTTGCCGTCTTTTTTCTCCCGGCATTCTTCCGGGAAGAGATCTACACCATTTATGCTCACCTGGGAAAGCGTTTCGGTGCGGAGGTTCAACGAGTGGCGGGGTTGTTCTTTTTTGTGACTCGCGCCCTGGCAGCCGGTGTCCGTCATTACTGCGCCGCGCTCGTTCTGTTCACCGTGACCGATTGGTCCATGACGACTTCCATTCTTCTCATGGGTGTTGTTTCCCTGGTGTATACCGTTCTGGGCGGCATTTCCGCAGTAATATGGACTGAGGTATTCCAGATGGGTGTGATGCTGGCGGGGGCCGGGATTGCGTTCTTCCAGATTCTCCATCTTCTTCCCGGAGGCTGGGAACGATTTGTGGACATCGCCTCAGAAGCCGGGAAGTTCCAGGTGTTTGACTTCGGCTCCCCTTTTCGTCTTTCCTACACATTCTGGTCGGGCTTGATCGGCGGAACCTTTCTCACCCTGGCATCCCATGGGGCGGACCAGGATCTCGTTCAACGCCTTCTGTCCTGCAAGAGTCTCCGAGGCGCGAAATGCGCAATCATCGGCAGCGGACTCCTTGTGTTCGCGCAATTCACTCTTTTTCTCTTGATAGGAGCCATGCTTTATGTCTTCTATCCCGAACAACCGGTTGGCCTGGACAAACCCGACCAGATTTTTCCCTACTTTATTAAGACGCGATTCAATCCGCTGGTCGGCGCGATGGTCATCGCGGCCATTTTTGCTGCAGCCATGTCCAGTACCGCCTCCGCCCTGAACTCGCTTTCCGCCACGACCATCACGGATTTTATACGACCTCTTTTCGGCGAAACTCCCGATCCGAATCGTGAAATCCGATGGTCCAGGTGGGTAACCGTCGGCTGGTGCGTTCTATTGATGGCGATTGCTTATGGCGCACAAGGTTCCACCAACATCCTGGAAACCGGCCTGAAAGTGACGACATTTACTTATGGAAGCCTGTTGGGATCGTTCCTGCTGGCCATTTTCACTTCCGTCCGTTCACAGAGAGCCATCACGATTGGCATGTGTGCCGGTGTGATAATCGTTCTCGCGGCCTATTGGCTTTTCCATTCCCACATTTTCTGGGTCTGGTATATCCCCATGGCCGTCCTGGTAACCTGTGTCCTGACGGGATTGCTGAGTATGAAAGATCGGCCCAGATCGGCATGACCGACAGGATTCCGATCTACCGTCCGAATTGTGATAGAGTAGAGTACAGAACAGACTGATGCGTCTTGAGGTTCTCAATAAGGTGATTTGGAAAATCAGAGTTTGGGTCTATTGTGCGACATTTCTGTGCCAGGTAGTCCTGTTTGCCTGGGGGCAGCCTGTCTGGCTTGCGCAAATCGAGACGGATGTGGATTTTGATGGGATAACCGTGACGGACCAGAGTCGCCCCGATCTGCTTCGAACGGGGAAGTTTACCGCCCCCGCGAAGAGCGATCCTGCATTGCTGCACACGGTTTATCAGAATGTGAATCGCTTCCCGCTGCATCAGGAATTTCTTGCAATTGAGTTCCCGGAACGTTTCGCCGGACTGACCGAACAGGAATACCTGGACCTGGTCTATTGGAGATCCTCTCGTCAGTATTTCGCCGGATCCATTTCACGCTTCCAGGATTCTCAAGGAGAGATTCTCTATGGATTCGATATCTACTCGGATTTATCCGAACCGCCTCTTCCCGATGAAGTGCTCTACGTCTATCAACTTTTATCACAGACAATGACCCTGCGTCCTTTTGCTTATGCTCCCAAGACGGTAATCGCCATTGAGACGGCGCGGGAATGGCAAGATCCCGGATTCCCGATTTATCTGCCTGACGGTTTTGTCATCCCCGATTATGAAGTCTATTCCCCTGCAGCCAATTATGGTCGCGTTCGCATATACACTTTGAGCGAGCTGCAAGAGGCGGAAGATGACGGTCTCATCGGTTGGCAGGATATCGTAGTAGTCGATAGCGCGCCAACTGACATTGAAACAGTGGTGGCGGGTGTGATTACCGGAACACAGCAGGGTGAACTCTCACATGTCAATGTCCGGTCCCTGCGTCGCGGTACTCCGAACGCGTATATCAGAAATGCTACGGAAGTGTTCGCCCCATATAGCGGGCAGCTGGTTAAGCTGACCCTCGCAGCCGATGGGTATGAAGTCGTCGCGCCGGTCGATCTTGCGGACGCGGAAGCATGGTGGATTTCCCACCGGCCTGTGTTGTCCCCACTACCCGATCCCGATGATACATATTCCGAACTCGTGGCCCTGCCTCAGCTGGCCTTGGTCTGGGATACCGAGCCTTTGGTCCGGCGATTCGGCGGAAAAGCGACCGGACTTGCCAAACTCTATTCCTTCCTGGACGAGGCATATCAGGTCGATGGTTTTGCGATTCCATTCCATTACTACACCGAATTCATGAACTCCAACATGATCCGAGACCCCGAAGATCCATTCCGGTGGATCACCTTTCAGGAGTATTTGAATTTACTTCTGAATGATACGCATTTCCGAACCGATACAGCCTATCGGCGAGAGAAACTGGAGCATTTCCAGGATGTCATCCGCCTGATGGGTGTTATTGATCCGGCCCTGATCTCCGGAATCGTTACGAAGATACAAGAGGTATATGGTTCAACGGGTGTAATGGTTCGATTTCGATCCTCATCTAATTCCGAAGACGATATAGAGTTCAATGGTGCGGGCCTGTATAACTCCACCTCGGTCTGCGCCGAAGACACACTGGATGACGATAACACAGGGCCTTCCCATTGCTACCCGGACGAGGGTGACGAGAGAACAATTGAACGGGGCCTGAATGAGGTCTGGGCAAGCCTGTGGAATCCCAAGGCGTTTGAAGAAAGGGAATATTATCAAATCGATCATCGGAAAGTACGCATGGGTATTCTGGTAACGAGGGCCTTTCCCAGTGAGGACTGCAATGGGGTCGCATTTACCGGCGATCCTGTCACGGGCAGAAAAAACTATTTTGTTATCAATGTCCAAATGGGCGATTATAGCGTGGTATTGCCCGGCACCGGAATTGTTCCGGAAAAGGACCTTCTTACGTATGCAGACGGCCAGGTGTCGGAGTTTCTGCGTGCGCGTGGTTCGTCATTACTGCCACAGGGTGAATGGGTCCTTTCGGAGGATCAGCTACGGGAAATCGGGGGAGTCCTTTGGGAAATCGAAGAGAAGATGCCGATTGATCTCGGAGAGTATCGAAGGGATCAAGTCTGCCTGGATATCGAGTTCAAGTACGACAAGGGAAAGCTGGTAATCAAGCAGGTCCGCCCGACGTTGATGGTCTCCACCGAGCAACCGGAGGAAGAGAATTGCATTCTTCGGATTCCACAAAATACACGAGTCGTGGGTGTGTTTCAGGAGGGCAGGATACTGGAACAGGAATATGAATATCTCTCATCCATTGACCTTGTGGCAGGGGACCACGCAATGCCGCTGGAATCCGGTACCTATTCGTTTGACTTGGTCAACCGTTTTGAATTCGGTCCGGAGCGGAGGATTCTCCAGCCGCTGACTCCCGGAATACTGACTGTCAAAATGCTTGGAAATCCAATAAATCGGGTTGAGTTTCGCTTCGATCAAGATTTTGACCTTGACGGACAGGCCCTCTCCCTCTTTATAGACTATCTTTCAGTTAATCTCGTGGACGGAAAGCCAAATCCTGAAACGATTGTCTTTGATGAGCCTTTTCTTTCACAGAATCTGTATATGCTGGGAAGGATTCAGGTTGGAGTACGGATTGATTTCCTCAGATACGCATCGGAAACCTATGCGAGCCTGCCTCTTTACAAGATCGACCTCGCGTTGGAGAACGGACAGTCCGTTCATTTGTACCAGCGCTGGCAGCCCGCCATGGCCGGTACCGGACCCGCGAATTTGGTCTACGCGCAGGTCGATATCGAAGAAGGCTACGTGGAACAGGGGAGTTACTGGAACCTGGTTTATGCGGCGGATCACCACAACTGGAACGAGAAATTCTGGGTGTTGCTCGATACGCCAATCGGGGAGACGTACGGGCTTGCCGTGTTGACCGGAGAAACGGATTACGACCGCGAGGTGTATACGCTGGACTGTAACTTACAACCACTTCGCTATATTGGAATTGAGGGATTTCAAAAGGATATCACCGAGCATCTACCACCGGTCGATGTTCCGGAATGGTACCTGCACTGAGTCACGAGTATGGATACTACATCATCAGCAAAGGGATGGGCGTTTTGTGCCATAAGGCTTCTATGCCTGTATTGGCTGCTGAGTTATTCATCACCAGCCGAGCAGTTGGATCGATTTCCGGTTCTCTCAAGAGGGAATCCATGGGATGTGGGCCTGGATTTCCGGGAGCTGAACAAAGGCTATACAGAGATTCAGAAGGCTATCACGGAGAAGGCCGCTCCGGGTGCAGTGGTCCTGATTGCGAAAGACGGGAAGATCATTCGACGCAGGTCGTTCGGGTATGCCCAGCTGTATGGCCGCCCGAAGGGGACTGCTGCATCAATAGAGGACTTCTCAAAGAAGAAGATTCGAATAAGAACATCCACTATTTTTGATTTGGCGTCTCTCACAAAAATGATTGCTACGACTACATGTATTCTGATCTTGAAGGAGGAGGGGCGCATCGACTTGGACGCGCCCGCCTGCCGATATTGGCCGGAGTTCGGAGAGGCCGGCAAGGGTGCGGTGACGATCAGACATCTACTGACACATACGTCCGGACTTTCGTCACATTCCGCCTTCTATGAAATGGCGCAAAGCAAGGAACAAATGCTGCGCATGATTTGCGAGCAGGAGTTGGATGTACCTCCGGGCTATCAGCGTGTCTATAGCGATATCGGCTTTATTGTCCTGGGGGAGACTGTTGAGAAGGTATCTGGAACGAGGCTGGATCGGTTTGCGAAAGAACGAATTTTCGAGCCGGTGGGGATGAAAGATACATGTTTTCGCCCCGGGAGGAAAGCGCGAACTCGATGTGCGGCAACAGAATATTCCGGAATGTTGGGTAAATTCATGATCGGGGAAGTCCACGATGAGAATGCCTATGCGCTTGGCGGGATTGCTGGTCACGCAGGTCTGTTCTCGACGGTAGACGATCTTGCCGTATTCTGCCAGATGTTGCTGAATGGGGGTGCGTACGGAGACGCGCGTATTCTGCGCACGGAGACAATCGAGGACATGCTGGCACCGCAGATACCCACCGAGGTCATAGAAAGGGGATCGGCATTTCTTCAAGGCAGAGGACAACTGCTCGGATGGTGGTCCATGGGACCGGCAGTGGAGGTAACGGCACTTGGCGGCCTGCCATCGGAACGCGCTTACGGACATACGGGATTCACGGGAACGAGTATCTGGATCGACCCGGAGCACAAGGTGATCGCGATCCTCCTGACAAATGCGATTCATCCAAAACGGGATACATGTAACCGGGAAAGGATACGGAGAGCCTTCTATTCGTCAATATGGAGCGCGATGAACGTGGGGGAACCGGAGCGCAAAGGAGAATAGAGAAGAGCGCAGTAACCGATCACGCCGGATACGGACGCGCAGGGGCAATTCAGGACGGAGTCTACAGGATGCAAAGCGAGGAGCAAGGAATCAGAATTCGGGTTGCTGTGGCAATTGTCGATTCAGGCAATATACTGTTGGTACAGCATGAGAAGTATGGCCGCGAATATTGGCTTTTGCCGGGAGGCGGTGTGAAATATGGGGAGACTATGACGGCAGCGGCTCAGCGGGAATTAATGGAAGAAACGGGATACGAAGTAGAGGTAGGGAATCTATTCATGGTTTCGGAATCGATTCCCCCGGATCTGCATCGGCATGTCATCAACGTGTATTATTGGGGACGGATCGTATCGGGCAGTCTACATGTCACACAGGACAGGGTGCTGCGGGATGCGCAGTGGATTGACCTGGCAGACCTGCCGCATCTGACAATCTACCCTGCGATTTCACGCGAGTTGATTGCCGCCATCGAAACGGGTTCAGCTCCGCAGCTGAGCATCGGCAACCGCTGGGAGTGATGCCGATTCATCGGATGCGTCCTCAACAAGTCGCGCAAGATCGGGTCGGCCGGTCAGGCGTGCCGTAATCGTTCGACCGAGGAATTGCTCCCCTCCATCGGCCAGCGGGGCGATCTGGTCTTTTGCAGTGATCTCGATTCGCGATTGACTTGTCCCTGCCTCGCGCGCGCTCTGAAGAATCGCATCGCTCAATCCGCGCACGGCGTAGGTCTGTGCCTCTTCAAAATCGCTGAATACAGGAGAATCCACCAATCCATAAAGGTTATATGTCCCATCCGGTGTCGGGGAGATGCGTACATGCTTCTGGACAAGTACGGAACTTGTAATCGCCCCAATGGCATTGACTACATCCGCATCGGGGGGAATAACGGCATCGGTCTCGAGAATGCGGGCAACCTGTGGAAGGAAATAATGTACCGGAGCGCCGATCCCGATCAGCGGATGTTTCAGCCGTATACGCGCATGGTAGTCAGGATTCCCACCGCGCATCAAATTCTGCAGCAAAGCAGTAGTTGACGGAGATTTGTCCATGTCGTCTACATTGCACGTCCCGGCCATCTCTCTCTTAAGAATTTCAATGGTCAGTTGGTTGATGAATTGGTCGAGAACAGTGGGGACAAATTCCCGTGCATCAACTTGCGCGAGACGGCAGTGTATTTCACAAAAGCGATGGGCCGCGAGACGGTTCCATAGATTCATCTTGTCGTCAATATGCAGCAAATCGGTGGGAGTAAGTCCGCATCGCTGAATTACATACTGCTCTTCCAGTCGTTCGAGAGGAACAGGACGGAATGGATCCTCGGTCAGACGAAAGGCGAGCTCTTGAATTGAGTGTGGACGTTCGGAGAGGATATCGAACATCCGTGCCTCCATCTCGGATAATCGGAAATCCGGCTTGTGACCGTTCAGGGCAATGATAGCCAGGCGTTCTGTGGATCGGTCAAACGAGTCGAGATGCTGCTCGATCCAATCAAATGCTTTCTCTATATTTGTGCCCTGGTCGCCGAGCCAGGAAATAGGGGCAACACGGCGGGGACCGATTCGAATCTCCTGCCTGTGATAGCCAATCAGACTATCGCCTCCGAGTCCGAAGGTGCGCATATCAAGCGCCTTGACATGGGTTCGCCAGCCGCCGACCGTTGCGCCTTTTTCAGATGTCTCAACAATGCCGTTCCGAATCATCGCGGTGTCGGTAGTTGTTCCGCCAATGTCTACCACGATTGCCCGGTCGACTTGGGAGAGGAATCGAGCGCCTGCCACACTTGCGGCCGGTCCTGAGAGGACGGTCTCAATAGGCCGTTGCCGGGCTGATCGAGCACTCATCAGGGAGCCGTCACTACGCACCACCATCACAGGGGCAGAGATGGAATAATATTTCAGGGAGATCTGTACCTGATCGATGAGCGCCTCCAGAAGAGGAATAATCCGGGCGTTTAACGCAGCCGTCTGCGCACGGATTCGATAATTCAGCAAATCGGACACGTCATCGCCGCAGGTCACGCTCATTCCGGTCTGTTCTCGGATAATGCCCTTTACCTGCAATTCATGTGTGGGATTGGAATCGCTGGCAAATCCCGCTACGGCGAACGCGCCGACATGATCCTGCTCGATCATTCGACGAACAACCTTGCGCACTTGATCGGGATTAACCGCTGAGATCTCTGTGCCGTCAAAATCCATTCTTCCGTCGATAACGCTGATCGGACGATGAGGAATATCCGATGGGTCGAACAGACTGTAAGGCGGCATGATCAGCAGACCGACCTTCTGCCCCCGCCCCTCCACAATGGCGTTTGTCGCCAGGGTCGTGGAGAGCGAGACCAGGTCGACCTGGGGCAATAGCGTCGCATCTAATTTAGAAAGTGCGTGCTGAATACCGACAGTAAAGTCCCATTTCGTGGTCAGCGCCTTGGCTTTCTGAATGACTTGATTTGATTCAAAACGATAAATCACTGTGTCCGTGTATGTTCCGCCCGCATCAATTCCCAGGCCGAAAGTCATCGGGGACGCCGCCTCGGCACTCCGATCCGTTTCAGTAGAGGAGGACACGGAGAGAAGGCATTCGGGGAGAGGCATGGCAGTGTTGAACGGGGAGGTAACCTGGAGCGTCTCGGTAACACCATTATAGACGGTCTCATGATGCGGAGGGACAATTAACAATTCATCGCTGGAGGAGTCATCCAGAAGTAAACGACTCAACAGATGGTGAGTCCCGGCCAATTCTTCGTATGTCCAACCGAACTCCCGTGCCATGTTGCGGGCGATGTCCGCATATTTTCGCCTATGGCTGCCAACGCCGGTTTCGATAAATGCCGCACGGCGGTAATTGCGTCGCCAGCTGTTCAGAAAATGCCGGATGGCCTCCGCGTTTTCCGAGCCGTATTTCTTAACGATTTCGTCGAGATCGAGAATCCGGGATCCGCATTGGAGTGGATCGGTCTGTTTCATGGAGTCGGGCAATACCTTCTCATCAACCCATCCGGCGGAGATGTAGTAGGTGCCGGGACACTTGCGGAACTGCTCCCGATAAGCACGATCGGAGCCGAGAAACAGCGCGATGCAGTCGTGAACCTTTGGGATGGCCAGAGGGATGTCCCGCGCGCGAAGCCCGGATGTTCCCATTCCGCAGACACCGTAGCCGATGGCAATTCGTTGTATACCCGTATCGGAGGAGATCTCGTCAATAACCTCCTGAAGACGCTTACGCAGTTCATGAGGGGTTTCATGCAAACCACCCGGTAGAAACCGTGTGGAAACATTCAGTCCCAATTCTCCAGCGACTGCTTTCAAATCGGCTGCCAGAACGGCACACGCGATCACATGAATGTGTTGATGCTCCATTGCGGGTCTATTTCTCACCGATAATCAGATCCATTGGTTTCGAAACCATTTCGATAAGATAATCCTGTTTCCCGCCCTGTACCTCGGCGGCGAAGATCCCCTGGTAGCCGATTTCATCGAAAGCCTTCATGACGCCATTCCAGGGGACAGAACCTTGACGCAGGGGAACAAATTCACCTCCCGCCATCGGGCTTCCCTTGAAATCTTTTATATCCACACGGGCAATCAGTTCTCCCAGAGTCCGAATCCATCCGGCGGGATAGCCGAATGCGACTACATTTCCGACGTCGAACCATGCGCGGACGTACGGGCTGTCGATTTCTTGTATGTATCTGCGAAATTCGAGTGGGCTGAGAAGGAAATTGTTCCACACATTCTCGATTCCGACAACGATTTTCATGGCCGTTGCCATTGGGACGATCTCTTCGCGAATGACTCGCATGGAGCGCTCGTAAGCGTGTTCATACATGACCTTCTCATTGACGACGGCGGGAACCAGCAAGACCATATCGGCGCCGAGATCTTTCGCGTTTTCCAGACTCAGGCGCATCGAGTCGACGCAGACTTTCACTTTGGCCGGATCGGGATCGGAAAGGGGATGGCTCCAGTGCTTGTCGCAGACAACGGCATCGACAAGGATGCCGGTTTTCTCGGATGCCTGGCGCAATTCCTCCACAGCACTCCGGTCGTAAAGCGTTCCCGGCTCAACGGAGTGGAAGCTGGCATTTTTCGCCACGGTGAGTTTTTCCTCGAAGGTTTTTCCTTCCGCGATCATCCCCAGTTTGAGGGATTTCTTGATATTGCGACCGGGAGAATCGGAGACGGTCTGTGCGGGAAGACGAGATGAAACAGCCAGCTCGGCAGCGGCAATGGCCGTCAGTTTCGCAAATGACCGACGGCTAAGAAGGGAGCGATTCGGTTCTGTCATCGAATGATCTCCTCAAGGGATGGTGGTAGAATCTGCCTCGTGATATGTCGAGGATTCATCAACATGATGTCCAGATCCGGCCCAAAGCGCAAGCTTGCCATCCCCCAATTCTGGTGACGGCTAAGGAGACGGAAACAAGATAAAGAAAAAAGGGAGGTCAACATCCTTGACCTCCCTCACCGCACGTCGTGCGGTTCGCCCATGGCGAATGCACGACTACCCTGGGGATAGACTGGTGCCAGAGGGTTGATTTTGTACCCGTCCCGCGCGTCCAGGCGATCCGGCGGAGTACAATCGACCTCCGGCGTGTCGTTGATTCCACACTTGAAGAAGAGAAGCCTTGTTTGTCACTTTCGATCTCTCCAATAGATCTTATTCAGGAACTCCTATTTTCGGCTGCCGAAAAGTACAGGCAGCACACGGCTCACGTCTTTCTTATTCGTATCCCGCTCCCGTTCCGTCAGATGATCCTGATGGTGGCGACTGGAAGAGGCGGTCCGAAACGGAGAACTTTCCGCCATCGGCGAACCGACGACAACCGGTTCGCGCAGATCGTCATCAACGATTGTTTCCGGATAATATTGGGGAAACTCATCTGCCTTTTCCGCCCAGGCGGGTTTCTCGTATTCCCGGCTGTCTCGTTCATAGTTGTCTACTGATGCGCTCGCCGCTCCATCGCTTTCCGCGCTTTTCACGAATCCGGAAGCGAGAATCGTTACCTTCATATCATCGTCCATGTTCTCATCCAGAACGACACCGAAAATAACGTTAGCGGATTGGTCGGCCTTTGTGTTGATGTATTGGTTCATGGCCGCATTGACTTCATGCAACGTCACGTTGGGCGGGGCCGTGATGTTCACCAGAATGCCTTTGGCTCCTTGAATCATCACTTCCTCCATGAGTGGACTGGAGGAAGCCTGCTGGAATGCCTCGCGCGCGCGGTGCTCGCCCTGGCCGTAGCCGACTCCCATGACCGCACCGGTTCCCTGAACCGCATTGTCCATAACGGCTTTGATGTCTGCAAAATCCAGATTGATCAAACCCGGCCGGGTAATCAAATCGGATATGGATTGTACGCACTGTTTCAGTACGGAATCCGCTACATGAAACGCCTGAATCAGGGTCGTCTTCTCATCCACGATGCTGATCAGCCTCTGATTCGGAACGGTAATTAACGTGTCGCATTTTTTCCGGAGAATCAGCTGATACTTGTCCGCGTGGCTTCGACGCAGGGATCCCTCAAAGTCGAATGGTTTTGTCGTAATTGCCACGGACAAAGCCCCGATTTCTTTGGCTAAATCGGCGATCACAGAAGAAGCACCCGACCCGGTGCCTCCACCCAGGCCCGCCGTGATGAACAGCAGGTCCGCACCATCCATCGCTTCTCGAAGAATGCTGCGGTCCTCTTCTGCGGCTTTCTCGCCGAGGGTTGGATTTGCGCCGGTCCCAAGGCCGTTCGTAATACCGGCCCCGATATGGATCTTCTTCGGTGTCCGCGCGCGGTTAAGCGCCTGGCGATCGGTGTTGATGACCACAAACTCGACACCATCCATGCCGCCGTCACAACTCATGGCGTCCACGGCATTACTGCCGCCGCCTCCGACTCCCACAACCAGGATTCGGGGTCCTCGGTCCATTTTCTCTCTTGCTTCGTCTACCATTTGAATCATGATTTGGCTCCTCTCCTCAACGGAATCTCGTTTTTGACTGTCTCTGTCGCCTTCTTGCCAAAGGACCGATCGGTCCGCATTAAAATGTCTCTCGCAACCATTCCAGGCTTCGCACCAGTAGATGTTTCACGGTCGACCCTTTGGAGGCCCGTTCCACCATGCGCTCCTGATGGCAGTAGTGCAATAAACCGATTCCCGCCGCATAAATGGGACTGTTAAGGTCGGATAACCCCAGGACTCCATTCGGATAACCGATATGCGCCTCTCGATGCATCACCCTTGCGGCCCGTTCCACTAATCCATCCAGTAATGAAGTTCCACCGGTCAGGACAATTCCACCATACAGGTGACGCAGCAAATCGCGCGCCTGCAGGGTCCGATTCACCTCCTTTAAGATCTGGTCTACGCGTGCTTCGATCACCCAGCACAATCGACGGCGTCTTGCCTTGATGGAACGGCGATTCTTGAATCGAACCACCTGGATGAATTCCTCTTCGGGTACACTTTCGGTCAACACGGTCCCTTCATATATTTTCAGTCGTTCCGCATTTTCCAAAGGTGTCTGAAAATAGTGATTGATGTCACGGGTGATATGCTCTCCACCGACGGCGAGGATTTCCGTGTGCTGGATTGAACCGTCGTAATAAACCACAATGGAAGTAGTACTTCCTCCGATGTCTACCACGGCGATTCCCGCATCCATTTCCTCTTCGGTCAGAACAGACGAAGCGGAGGCGATGGGTTGAAGAACAAACCGCTCGATTTTCAATCCGGCTCTGGTTACGCACCGCCGAATATTCCGCATGATCGTTTCCTGTGCGGTAACAATATGCACATCCACTTCCAGAAGACTCCCCGCCATGCCGATCGGATCGCTGATGTTCGCATTGTTATCCAGCCGAAAGCGACGTGGAATGTTGTGAATCACGGTCATGTCTTTCGGGACGGATTTTCGTGCGGCAATCCGAATTGCACGATTGATGTCATCCCGCGTCACGCCGCGACCATGACCAGGTAGAGCAATGGAACCGACCGTATTGAAACAATGAATATATCCTCCCCCGATTCCAACGGTTGCCGTGTTAATCTTGATGCCTTGGGTGCAGGCATAAGCTTTCCGTACCGCGTTCTCAATGGAGTGGACCGTGTCTTCCATATCCACGACACCGCTTCCCGATAATCCGGCAGTGGGATGATGTCCCAATCCCAATACCTCAATCGTTCCGCCTTGCTCTCGCGCAACCACGGAACAGATCTTCGTGGTTCCGATGTCCAGGGCGAGAATGTAATTGTCGTTCCGATCATGTCGAATCATCAATTCATTCCTCACGCAGCATCAGAATTCCGGCTGCACAGCTCGTACCAACGGCTTGGTTGCAGCTCTTTAGGACGCAGGGCCACACCCGCCTTCGGGAATCGCGCGTCAATATATTCCGCATCGATATTCTCTTTTTCCAACAGGCTCCACACCTGTATGATCTGTCCCGGCAGATAATCAGGTACTTGAGATGGAATTCGAATCCGTTCGACGCGATGAGCGGGGAACAATTCCATCCGACCTTCTTCAGAGAGTTCAACGGAATCAATCTGAGACAGGAAGGCCGGCGATAACGTTTCCAGGTGAACAAGGAGATGGAGTGCTTCCATGTAACGAGAGTCTTCAATCGGATGACCGGGCACAAAAACAATTGCGGGACCGGTCAGGAATGGCAAACCACGCACGGCCTCAAGACGCTGTGTATCAACGGATTGGCTCGGATCGGGATGAGGGGAGAACAAGGCGGGCAACACAATTCCGCTCGGGTCGAGTCCATAGAGGACACCATGACGCCGATCCAGTACTGTGCACACGGGCCTTCTTTCCTGAATGACAATGCTGATGCGGTCTGGTGGAATTTTCGATACACGACAGAAACGCACCCAGGGGTGGCGGGCAATTCGTTGGGCTACACGCGTGCAGGGAACAAACCAGATATTGGTTCCGATTTTCAATTCGGATTGCAGCTGAATCTCTTCCGGCGTCGTCCAGTTTGCCCCGGTAATGGATACCTCTCGTATCTTGAAATCATGGGAAGTTCCGAAATACGACACGGCATCGATCGAAAGCCAGACTCCTCCCGCAATGACGGCGGTATAAATCAGTATTCGGCAGAACTGATGGATCATCATTCGTGCATGGTCCAGAATGTTATGCCGACTCTTTTTCTGCGAATCCTGCCTTCGCATGTTGCGCCTACTCCTGCTGTCCGGACAGACGGTCCAGCAATTGTTCACCGACCTGCCAGACATTTCCTGCGCCCAGGGTGATCAGAACATCTCCATCCCGGAGAACGTCGGTCAAATACTCGGGAATCTCCTCCAGTCGGGGAACATACACGACATCCCGATGATTGCGACGGATTGCGCGAAACAGCATTTCACCGTCTACTCCCTCCAGGGGAGATTCTCCCGCCGAATACACGTCCGTCAAGACCAGAACATCCAGATCCTCGAAGGATCTGGAGAACTCGTCTTTCAAATGCTTGGTTCGGGAGTAACGATGGGGCTGAAATACTCCCACGCTACGGCCATGAAATTTTTCACGAAGTGCGTTCAGCGTTACACGAATCTCGGTTGGATGATGCGCATAGTCGTCGATTACTGTGATTCCTTTACTCTTACCTTTCATTTGCAGTCGACGCTGAGTCCCTCGGTATTGCTTCAAGATCTTTGCGATATTTTCAAAAGAAAGACCGGCATATCGGCCGGCGGCAACCGCCGCCAAGGCGTTGTGTACATTGAAGTGTCCCGGAATCGCGAGCGATAAGGATCCCAGTAGTTCTGGTCCCAGCCACACACGAGCGTGCGTGAACGATGAATCGCGTTCATAGTCCGTAAATCGCAATTCCGCTTCAGTACTCTCACCGTATGTGTGGATCGGACGACCCAGTTTTGATGCGACTGTTCCGGCGTTCTTGCAGTCCGCCGAAATCCAGATCTCTCCACGGGGATCGGCGCCTTCAAGGAATTCCAGAAATGATTTCTGAATTTGTTTCACATTTTTAAAATAATCAAGATGATCCGGCTCGATATTGTTCACAATGGCGAATTTCGGATGCAGATAGCGGAACGATCCGTCGCTTTCATCGCCTTCCGCGACGACCCATTCGGATTTGCCGACAAGAGCGTTACTTCCGAATTCTTCAAGTACACCGCCTATCAGGCAAGTCGGGTCCAAATTAGATTTGTGCAAGAGAAGAGAAATCATGGCAGTAACCGTTGTTTTACCATGGGTTCCGGTTACCACAATTCCATTTCGCGGATTGACAATCTCTCCCAGGATCTGCGCACGATGGCATATTGGAATGTTTATGTGCTCCGCGGCGAGCATTTCCGGATTATCTTTGCGAATCGCGGAGGATATTACGACAAGATTTGCATTCGCTACATTTTCAGAGGCATGTTGCGGAAATACGGAAATGCCGAAGGAACGCAGATGATCCACAACCGAACTTTCATGGATGTCGGAGCCGGTCACGGTATGTCCCCAGGCCTTCAGGACATACGCGATAGCGCTCATCCCGATTCCCCCAATGCCGATAAAATGAATGTGCATCCCGGATTGAAGTCTGACACGATCTTTCATTTTCATGAGAGACCTCCTGCCACGGATTCAATGACATCCATGATTTTCACGTGGGCCTGAAGATCCGCCTGTGACGCCATTCCGACGATCATGGATTTCCGTCTGGAATCATCCTCCAAAATGCGAAAGATCGCGTGGAACAGAAGATCTCTGTTAAGATCTCCTTGTGCGATGACATGAGCGCTGCCTGTCCGTTGATAATGGAGTGCGTTCTTCATTTGATGGTTGCCGGTAGACGTCGGGAGGGGAACGAGGATCGCCGGCAATTGCCATGCGGCGGCCTCCGCCAGTGTCGCAGCCCCCGCCCGACAAATTAGCAGATCCGCCGATTTGTACACGGAGGCCATGTCCTCGATAAAGGCGGGTGCTGACACATGGGAACGCGGGGGAAATGTCTCCGCAATATCTTGATTTCTTTCCCCTGTCTGCAATACCATGCGATAGGGGTAGTTCATTTCGTCCATGCGTAGTGAGGTGTCCAATACCGTTTCAACAAGCGATCTGGCTCCCTGACTGCCGCCCAGCACGAGAATGCAAGGCGGATTATTCAAGTGTTCCGAACGATTCCAGCCTTCGGGAGGAAGGACTTCCGGTCGGATGGGCAAACCGGTCAATATCGGTTGGGGACCGCTGAGATAGGACTTGCATTCCTCATAGGTTATACAGATTGCCCGTGCATATTTTGAGAACCAGCGATTGACAACACCCGGATAACTATTCTGTTCGTGAAGAACGATGGGCCACCGAGCGATTCGCGCAGCCAGAACGGCTGGCGCAGAAGCATATCCGCCGACACCGAACACGATTCCTGTGGGGGCCGCGTTAAGTATTCTTTTGATCCGAGCAGTGGCCTTTGCATGTTCCAATAATATACCGAAATTCTGAAGTATTCGGTGACGACGCAGCCCGCGGAGAGGATAACTTTGAAATGGAATCCCCAGTTTCTCTACCTTTCTTCTTTCTGCAGGTGAATCCCCTCCAATATAGAGAAGAGGTTGGTCGGGTCTGCGTTTTCTTGCCTCGCAGGCGACGGAAAGCGCCGGGTATAGATGCCCCCCGGTTCCTCCTCCTGTGACGATAAACAGTCCGTTCATGCCTCGTCTCCGAATCAAATACTCAGCGGATGAAGCTCCGCCGATGATTGCCGCCTCCGTTTTGGATACGTAGTTCTATCCGAAACATCGCCCCGCAGAGTCGAACCGGCAACATTCATAATCAGGCCGACCATGACCATGAATACAGCCAGGGAAGATCCGCCGTAAGAAATAAATGGCAGGGAGATCCCCTTCGTCGGTACGACTTTTGTTACGACGGCGATGTTCAGGAATGCCTGGAAACCGATGCACAGGCCACACCCGGCGGAAACCAGAGAACCGAACAAATCATCGCACTTTAACGCTACGTAGACCGAAATCAGTACAATAGTGGCGAATGCGGAGAGCATCAGGATACAACCAACAAACCCTAACTCCTCGGCATACACCGCAAAGATGAAGTCCGTATTCGGCTCGGGTAAAAATCCCATTGCCTGCCGACTCTGGCCAACTCCGACGCCGCTCCAACTACCGTTCGCGAAGGCAACCTTCGACATTCGAATATGGTCACTTTCCCCAAACAAGAAGCCGGTGATTCGTCTTCGGGAATAGTCGTCGCTGGCAATCAGAAGTAAAGTCACCGCCAGCAAGATACAGAGAATCGGCAGGATGCGCCGGACGTTGCCTCCGGCAATAAACCATAGCATCACGCAAAGGCTGCCCAGGAAAAAGGCGGTTCCTTTGTCCGGTTGAGGGAAGATCATCGCCAGGATTACACCGATCACCGTGAAGGTTGGAACAACACCTCGCCAGAAATCCTCCAGATCCTCGTATTTGCGGCTCCAACTCTCTGCCAGATACAAGATCATGGTCAGCTTGGCGAGCTCGGACGGCTGGATATGAATGAAGCCCAGATCCAACCAACGTCTGGCACTATTGATCGTATATCCCAATGGAGACCACAGAACGGCGGCTAGCAGAACCATGTTGAAAAGAAGAAACGGCCTTGCCAGAGGGCGAAGAAGATTGTAATCGAATTGTGTAGCCAACCCCATCAGCCCCAGTCCCAATGCCAACCATATCAACTGTTTACCTAAATGTATGTATAGATTCTGGTCGGGGCCTCCCCTGATTAATAAAGCCGCGCTGGCGCTGGATAGTATGATCAGTCCTACCATGACCAGCGCCAGGGTCACAATGAACAAGGCAACAATCACAAAAGACTTCTTAAAATTCATCCCGCCACCTCCCGGACTGCCTTGGCGAAATCATCACCACGCTGTTCATAGTTCTGGTACATATCCCAACTGGCACAGGCAGGCGAAAGAAGCAGAGTTGCCGGGCCGATCTGTTCTGTCAGTGCCCTTTGTACGGCTTCCTGCATGTTCCGGACAATCGTGATTTCCGTAAATGGTGACAGCGCATGGGCAAAATCTATCGCGGATTCGCCGAGAAGGTAAATGTGTCGCACCTTCTCCCGAATCAGTGGGACCAGTGGATCCAGCGGATCGCCCTTGTAACGTCCACCCGCAATCAGGAAGATGGGAGCAGGAACGGATTGAAGTGCCGCGCATACCGCATGGACATTGGTTGCTTTGGAATCGTTATAGCATGCGATGTCATGAACGGACGCAATGAATTCCAGGCGATGCCTGGGCGGTCTGTAGTCCTGTAATGCATTGAAACCGGCAAAGGCCGGGATCCCCAGACTGTTCGCTGCGCCGACCGCTGCCATCGCATTAAGACGGGTTTGAATCAGAGTGCCTTTCCACCAGGGAATCTTCATCGACTCAATGAAATCGCCGATTCGCTGATGCACCGTGTCATGAATTTCATACAATCCCTCCTCGCTGTGTTCCCCGATGCCAAAGTGTTGGATGACGGCCTCGGTTAGCGGGTAGCATAGTTCCGCCACTCCCGGGCCGATCCATAAGCAATCTTCCTGAGTTTGATTGGATGAAATCAGGCTTTTTGTTTCATAATAGTCCTGAACAGTGGCATAACGATCCAAATGATCCGGCGCAAGATTACAGATTATCGCTACTCTTGGTCGGAAGTACTGGATGGTCTCCAATTGAAAACTACTGACCTCGAGTACCAACGGTTCAGGGCTTTCCGCCCGCCCTTCGGTCACAAGAGAGGCCAGGGGTTTCCCGATGTTGCCGGCCGTTTCCCCTACGTACCCGGAGCGTACGAGAATATGCGAGATCATTCCCGTGATTGTGGTTTTCCCATTTGTTCCTGTAACCGCAATAATCGGACGTTTGAGGAAGCGGGAAGCCAATTCCAGTTCACCCAACACGGGGATATGGTTTGTTTCTACCCAGTCGAAGAAATCTCCCGTGCAGGGAACTCCAGGGCTGAGGATGATGAGATCCAGTTTTTCCGTTGCCTGATGCGGCCCCAGAAGAAACTGGACCGGCTGCCCTTTGTATCGTTCCTCAAGGCTGCCTTGCTTGGAATGATCCGTATCGGCGGCAATCACTCTGGCGCCCTGCTGCAAGAGGAAATCGGTGATGGCCTGTCCGGTTCGGGCCATGCCGATGACCATGACCGTAGCACCACGAAGATTTCGATGCTCGAATCTCCTTGTGAAACGTCGTCCGTCAATCTGTTCCAATACCATTGACCGAATCCTTGTTTTTTGGACCACCGGCTATCGGATTTTCAGGGTGGCCAGACCAAATAACGCTAATACAGCCGCAACAATCCAAAAGCGCGTGATGATCTTCGATTCCGGCCACCCCAACATCTCGAAGTGATGATGAATGGGGGCCATCAGGAATACTCGTTTTCCACCCCGTAGACGATAAGATGCAACCTGGATCATTACAGAAAGGGCCTCGATAACAAAAACTCCACCGATAATCAGAAGAAGCAATTCCTGCTTCAGCATGACGGCAATTACACCAAGAGCACCCCCAAGAGAAAGACTCCCGGTATCGCCCATAAAAACCTCCGCGGGATGTGCGTTAAACCATAGGAAACTCATTGTGGCTCCGACCAGAGCAGCGCAGAACACAGTCAATTCTCCGGTTTCCGGGACGAATGGAATTGCGAGATAGACGCTCCAATCGGTTCTTCCAACGATATAGGCGAGAACGGTAAAGGCGGACGCGGCCATGATGACGCATCCGCTTGCCAATCCGTCAAGACCATCCGTCAAATTCACGGCGTTGGAAGCCCCGGTGATTACGATCGCAACAAAGGGTATATATAACAATCCCAACCAGATAAACGTGTTCTTGAGGAATGGGACCGGGATCTCATGCGCATGCTTGGCGGTCAGGGGATCTAGGTAAAAATACAATCCTAACAGACCGCCGATTGCGAATTGAACCAATAATTTGTCGCGACCTCGAAGACCGCGATACATCTTCTTGCGCAATTTTTGATAATCGTCAATCATGCCCAGGAAGCCCAGCAACAGAGTTACAATAATCACAAGGACCACCAATTTGTTGCTCAAATTACCCCATAACAGCGTTGATATCAGAATAGAAAAGAGGATCAGGATGCCTCCCATGGTTGGGGTTCCTGCCTTGCCCTTATGCTTTTCGTAGAGTTCCTTGATGCCCTCTCCGCGAATGGTCTGACCGATTCGTAATTGGCGGAGCCAACGAATCAGCACAGGCCCGACCACCACACCGATAATCATCGCTGTGACAGCAGCCATGGCTGCGCGGAACGAGATATAGCCGAAAACGTTGAAGACTCCGATACTTTCGCGCAACGGATATAGAAATAGAAGCGCCACGTTTCTTCTCCTCAATCTGTGTCGTCTGTTGAATCGAGGATTCGCTCCACGATGGATTCGAGTGCCATTCCGCGGGAAGCCTTAACTAATATTAAATCACCCGGTTTGACAAAATCCACTAGTTGTTCAGCCAATTCATCGTGATCTGTACAGAGAAAAACATGATTTTGGGAAAAGCCTTTTTCAATTGCCCCATCAATCACGTAGGATGAGAGATCGCCAAGAGTGAAGAGATAATCAATGTTATAGTCCGAAAGATCCTGACCGAGAAGACGGTGATACTCGGGAGAGTGCGGGCCAAGATCCAGCATATTTCCGATTATAGCGATTCTCCGCGACGCGGAGGAGCGTCGGAGTGTGTCGAGAGCGGCGTGAAAAGCAACCGGATTTGCATTGTAGACATCATCCAGTATGATTGAACCATTAACGCCCGCGCGGCGGCGAAGGCGACCCCAGTCGCCCTGAAACTTCTGCAGTGCCAAGGCTCTCTCCTCCGATGGAACACCGTAAATTTCTCCAACGCACCAGGCGGCAAGAGCATTTGTAACCAGATGAGCGCCGGGTACGGACAAATGACACGACCATGTTCCATGAGGATCGCGAACGACAAAGTGAGCACGGGCCAGATCATCTGTCTCGACATGAATACACTGCACCGGTGCATGCCGCTGGGAACTGAAGCACAGGGAACGAGGGGGTAGAGACTGGAGGTAGGATGCAAATGGGCTGTCGAGATTGATAACCCCCCATCCGTTCGGCTGGATTTCCGTAAGGAGCATTCCTTTCTCGGTTGCGATTCCTTCGAGCGTGCCGAGCCTTTCCAGGTGGCAGGGTGCGATGGATACGACAATGCCGACGTTCGGTTCGGAGATCCTGGCAAGGCGGAGCATTTCGCCGGGACGGTCAATCCCATGCTCCAGAACCACGACCTCCGTATCGGGATTCGTCTCCAGAAGAGTTTTCGGGGTGCCGATCAAATTATTGTAATTTTTCTGCGTTTCATGAATGTGGAATTTTCTTTGAAGAATCTGAGCGACCATCCTGCGGGTCGTGGATTTTCCGACACTACCGGTAATTGCTGCGACGGAAAAGGACAGACAACGGCGATAATACCGGGCGAGATTCCCGTACGCCAGAAGCGTATCTTCTACAACAATCGAAGGAAGGGGTAGATTGGATGCATTTTGCTTCAAATACAGTTCGTCGATTAATGCCACAGCGGCTCCGGCCATTCGGGCATCATGGAGGTAGTCATGTCCGTCGAATTGCTCGCCGCGCAACGCCACAAAGAGATCTCCACCGTTGATCGTCCGGGAATCGCTGGAGATGCCTGTAACGGAGTCCGGGATTGCTCCAACGGAATGTCCGTTCGTGGCTACCATAAGATCTGTTCCGTGCCAAATGAACGACATCTCACCTTTCCTTGTGTCGATCGGTATTGTTGCGGTGTAAGGATACATCGGCTATTCCGCCAGAATTCCTCGTATAATCTCACGGTCATCAAACGGATAGGCGACCGTGCCAATAGTCTGGGTTGTCTCATGACCCTTTCCCGCAACCAGGAGAACGTCATTTTGCCCTGCGATCTCCAACCCGTAGCGGATGGCTTCCCGACGGTCTGGGATCACTTTGTAGCGCTCTTTCCCGGTAGTCATGCCTTTCTCGATCTCTGCAATAATGGATATTGGGTCCTCTGTTCGCGGATTGTCGGATGTGACGATCACCTGATCGCTGTATTTCAGTGCAATCCTTCCCATCACAGGACGTTTGGTTCGGTCGCGGTCGCCTCCGCATCCGAAAACGGTAACCAGTCTGCCGTGAGGCAGGGAAGCGATCGTTGAGAGAACCTGTTCCAGGCCGTCCGGTGTGTGTGCGTAATCAACGAGAATTTGTACGCGTCTATTATTCGGTATTGATTCCAATCGACCGGGAATATTTCGAACCGACTCAATCCCCCCGACAATCGCATCCTCCGACAGCCCCAGTGCGAATCCGGTGGCGGCAGCTCCTAACAGATTCCGAAGATTATGTTCACCCAGTAATGGCGACTGAACCCAACGGTCCCAGGAGGGGGTATGAAGGAGAAATCCGGTTCCCTCCAGGTTCAGAGAATATTCCCGGGCGGCGATATCCGACGGACTATCCAGAGCAAAAGAAAGTCGATTCCGTACATTTAGTCTCTCGTAGATCGTTCGGCCGTTTTGATCGTCCGTATTGATGACGCCCAACCCGTTGGAAGCGAGGTGATCGGTAAACAACAGGGCCTTTGCTTCTCGGTAGTCATCCATATCTCTATGGAAATCAAGATGTTCCGGAGACAAATTTGTAAAGGTAGCTGTTCGGAATCGAATCCCGTCCACACGGTGCAATCGCAGGGCATGGGAAGAGACTTCCATCGCTACGTGCCGGACATCGTCTTCTCGGATTTCCGCAAGCATCCGCTGAAGATCGAGTGAGAGCGGTGTTGTATTGGTTGCCTTGACAAGACGGTTCTTCCATCGGTACTCGATAGTCCCGATGACGGCACAGGGAAATCCGGCCCGTATCCACATGGCTTCGACCAGGTAGGTTGTACTCGTTTTGCCGTTGCTACCTGTGATGGCGGCCACGGTAAGATCGTGCGACGGATTTCCATAGAAGGCCGCAGCGACGAGTGGGAGAGCGGCAAGCGTATTCTGGACTCGGAGGCACGGTCCGGGTGCGGGGTGAGGAATTTTTTCAACAAGAGCGGCGGAGGCTCCGGATGCGAAGGCTTGGGCAAGATAGCCGTGCCCATCCGTTCGCTTGCCCCTCAAGGCCACGAATAATGCACCGGGACAGACTTGTCGGGAGTCGTAGACAATCCTGTCGAACGACGCCGGGATTTCTCCACAGGTCTCTACTATCCGGACGTTGTCAAATATCACGCTAGCCTCAACCATTGGGGTACACTCTTTACCTTCCCGATGGAAGGCGGATTGAGCGGTGCACCGAATATTCCCGCGACAGAATTCCGCAGGATCACAGATACAGATTACTTGCCTTGATTGGCGCCGGGTTTCCCCGCGTCGGGTACCGAAGCCAACACTTCTGTTGGTTTCATCTCACTAGGATCGGATCCCAATACCACCTGTCCTGCATGAAAGGCGGACGGGATTTCTCCTGCCGAAATTTCCTGATGTAACACCCGGCCTTCGCCCTCAAAACGGGCTCGAAAACCGGCCTCAATGAGTTGCAGGTAAGCTTCCTTTGCGGACAGTCCGATCAGATTCGGCATGACGCCGCAATGGACAGGTTCCGGCGCCGTCTTCGGATGCACGATCTCGGTTGCATTGACCACTTCCTGCTCCGCTTTGGATTCTATCTTTTGCGAGATCGCACTGATCCACGGCTCGATCTGATCGGGTAAAAGCCCCCAGTACCGGATCAGGCTGTTGGCAATTCGAGCAAAGGAACTTCCGGCCAATTCCCCGCCGTACTTGCCTATTGTCGGCTCATCCACCATCAGAAAGATGACTACTTTTGGGTCATATGCCGGGAAGAAACCGGCCCAGCTGGCGATACGCTTTCCCTTCGCGTATGTACCAGCCGGACCCGCTTTCTGCGCCGTTCCGGTTTTCCCGGCAACGCGGAAGCCCGGTATACGGCAATAGCGGTATCCCGTTCCCTCGGGATCTTCGGTTACTCCAATCAGCATCTCCAAAATTTGTTCGGCTATTTCGGGTGCAATGATTCTTTCCGGTGGTCGCGACTCTCGCGGAGAAATGCGACCGTCCGCCGGATTGCAATACCCTTTGACGATATGGGGTTGCACTCGGAGACCCCGATTCGCTAATATCGAATACGCTGTCGTAATCACGAGGCAATTAGTCGCCATCTCCTGTCCGTAAGGGATGGAAAACATCGATAAAGCACTCCAGCCTTTCGAGTCGGGAGACCGAAGGATTCCCGCAGTCTCTCCGGGCAGCTCCACACCGGAGACGGAGCCGAAACCGAATCGTCTTAAAATATCCGACACGCCTGTCGCGCCCAATTGAGCTGCAATCTTGCATGTTCCAATATTGGAGCTGCGCACGACGATGTCTCGCACGGAGAGACGATCGAAGCGGTGGATATCGTCATGGATGATTTTCAGAACTCTCCCGTTTCCACTTCGGACGGCATAGTTTCCCCGTTCGCAATCGAACACCTGGTCCGGTGTCACCACACCGGCCTCCAACGCTCCTGCGACGATGAAGGGTTTGATGACCGATCCCGGTTCAAACATATCGGTAACCGGTCTGCATTTTCGTCGGAACTCGCCATATCGTTGATAGTCATTCGGATCGAAACTCGGCACAGCGGCCATAGCCAGGATTTCTCCGGTCTTTGGTTTCATGACCACAGCCATAGCCTGAGCGGCCTGTGACCGATCCACAAGATCCAGGATCTCTTGCTCCACCGTGTGCTGTATCCATGCATCGATCGTGAGAATGACATCCGCCCCGCGAACATTCGCTTGTTTGATATAATCATTTTCTGCAAGAATATTCCGCGAACTGTCGACAGGCACAATCACCCGTTCCGGTGCACCCTCCAGCCGCTCCTGGAATCTGTATTCGATTCCTCCCAGCCCGACCTGGTCTGCCCCGACATAGCCGATTACATTGGAAGCCAGTTCTCCTTCGGGATAGAAACGCGGAAAGCGCGGCTGCAAGGACCATTTGAAACGATCCTCTTTCTCCATGGTTTCTTTGTATTGCTCCAAAACGATGACCAACCGATCGTACATCTCCCCCGGAATATCTTGCGAGACCAGCTTGTCCTGCCCGTTCTTTTCAGGAAGGCGTTTCATCAGAGTACCGGCGTCCAAATGAAGTATGCTGCTGACAATTCGGGCAAATTCCTCCGGATTCTCCGGACAACCGGTTACATGCAGGTCCCATGCCGTTTTCTCTGTTGCGAGTGGATTCGAATGGCGGTCCAGAATCTGCCCCCGCTGCGCGGGAAGGTAGATATGTCCCTGGTACATCACGCTCTGACTTTTGCAGTACTGTTTCTCCGGGTGCATCATTAGCTGATATAATCGGAATCCCAACCCGACGAATCCCATCAGGCTGAGGGTGAGAACAAGCACAAGACGGCGGCTGACGGCGGAATCCATTTCAGTCTATCGCCTTCTGTTTACTTGCGCAGGCAATGCTTCCCAAATCCGCCGGACTTGGCGGACTCTTCTGGACGTTGTCCGGCTCGTCGAATTCTTGACTCGCTTCTCCGGTGGGAGTCTCCGGAAGAATCAAGACCGGGAATTCGGGAGGCGCCAACGGGATCAGCTGTTCCTCACAGATCTGTTCGAGGCGTTCGAGCCGGCGGAGATTGTCGACTTGGGCACGAGTCACGGAAACGTCGCGCAGTAATTTCGTCCTTTCGCTCAGCTTTTCTGACATGACATATCGTAAACGTTTTTCCTGCAAACTCAGATGTACACAAATTAAAAACGATGAAAATATAGCCAACAGACAGAGGTATCCCAGGAAGGCTCTGATCCACACGATCCGACGGTGAGAATAGTCATTCATTGGGTAACGCTCTCTATTGTTCTATGCGACGAATTCCGCGCATTTGGGCGCTTCGACTGCGCGGGTTGTTGGCGGTTTCCAGAGGTCTGGCGGTTATCGTTCCATGGACTAATAATTCTGCCTCGATCCGCGCCCCGCATCCGCATTTCGGCATTCCAGGCGGACAGATACAACGTCCCAGGCGACGCTGAATGAATTCTTTGACGATCCGGTGTTCTCCGCTGTGAAACGAGATCGTTACCAGCCTGCCACCGGGCCTGAGTAGTTTCCACGCTTTCTCCAGGCTGACTTTGAGATTCTCTAATTCGCGGTTCAGGGCAATTCGAATCGCAAGAAAAGTCCGCGTAGCCGTGTCGATTCCATGCTGATGACTCATGCCGCCGTAACAGCGATGCACCAATGCGCGCAATTCGCCGGTTGTTCGAATGGGACTGCCTAATCGACGCGACACGATTGCCCGGGCAATCGAACGGGATCGTCGCTCGTCTGCATACTCCCGAAGTACCCGTGCAAGATCCTGTTCCGAAATATACGCCAACAGATCTGCCGCCGTCTCCGAGTCCGACTGGGACATTCGCATGTCCAACGGTGCATCGACAAAGCTGAATCCGCGCTCCGGTTGGTCCAATTGAGGAGAGGATACCCCGGTATCGTACAGAATCTTGTCTACTTGCTCGATCTCCAGTCCCCACACCAGTTCGTCGATCCGTGCGAAATTCCCATGCAGAATCTCCACTCTGCAGGGAAAGGTATGAAGAACCGTCCATGCGCATTCGACCGCCTCTTCGTCCCGGTCGATCCCGATCAATGTTCCCTTTTCTCCAAGGCGCTTGCAGATTTCGAACGAGTGACCACCATATCCCACCGTCGCGTCCACCACGCATTCGCCGGGAGCGCAGTCCAGCAGGTTGAGGATTTCCTGCAACAGAACGGGTTGATGTCGATTGTTGAGAGTCACTTGTCATTATCTTCCGCGCTGTTTTCTGCCATTTCTTCGGATGAATCGCTGTGGGTTACACCCCGGGGTTTGAATTGCGGTGGCTCCGTTTCCGCCAGAATTTCGTCCAGCCCCTTGCTCAGGAGATCGTCTTGGTTTTCTCGGAAGATGGCGTAACGGTTCGGCGCAATAATCTGGACTCTGTCTCCATCCCCCAGGATGACGGCTTCCCCATTGATTCCCGCATACTGCTTCATATCTTTGCTCAGCACAATTCGTCCCTGATTGTCCATACGCTGAGATAGAGCGCCGGAGAAGAAACTGAGACGTGCCCCTCTTTTGTCCGGTCCTCCTGCCAGCGACATCTGTCGGGCTTTCTCCGCGAGAGGTTCCCAGGCATTTATGGGGAACAAAGCCAAGGTATGTTCATACCAACGCATCAGGATCAATTCTTGTGACTCCAGGGTCTCTCGGAAGCTCCGTGGGACTACGATCCGATTTTTCGAATCCACGGGTTTCTCGAAATTGCCGATAAACCAAACACCCGTTGTCACAGACGTTTCCATGGTCTTGTTCCTGCTTAGGGCAATCCTACCACTTTCGACCATTTTCAGGTCATTTTAGAAATTTTATCCCACAAATTGGGATTATGCACCACCTGGATCCCAAAGTCAATACCCTGAGAGAAAATAAAATTCCCCACAACTAGCATTCGATTCTGAAGTTAAGTTACATCGAAGTAACTTCAAAGCAGGTGACCGTTCACATAAATGTTGTGTTTCTTTACAGTTGTTGTTACAATATCTGGTAAGTAAAGAGGCTGGTCGGTCCGGCATAGAACATGGATATGTCCCAATCTGACGGAATATCGCGATCATTTCCCGGAGATTTTTTTTCGCGCAGTGGAGTCGAACGTCTCTGCCGGGAAGCTGAAATTGTGCCGTCAAAGGCGTTGGGGCAGAATTTCCTATACCAGCGATCCGCCCTGGATGCGATGGTCCGGGATTTGGAAATGCCCTTTGAGTCTCAGATTATTGAAGTTGGATGTGGATTCGGGCATTTGACGGTTCCCATTTTGGAGCACGGGTATTCTGTGCTGGCGTTTGAGACGGATAAGCGGCTCCTGAAATGGCTTTCGGGCTGTGTTGGGGAAAGGCTGCAAATCCAGGTTTGTGATATTCTTACTTATGATCTAACTCCTTGTTTTGAAAGTACTTCGGAGGTATGTGTCGTGGGGAATCTGCCTTATTCTTCGGCGTCTTCGATCCTGTTTCATCTGATGAAGTGGTACGTAAGTGTAGCAAAGTGGGGATTTTTACTACAGCGGGAGGTGGGGCAGAGGATTCAGGCCAAACCGGGCAGTTCTGATTATGGTCGTTTGTCTGTGATTTTGCAGTATCTCTTTGATATTCAACTACTTCGGAGAATCGGCCCCGGCTGTTTTTATCCCAGACCCAAGGTGGAATCTGTCTGGATGCGTTTCGTGCCTCGGAAAGGTGCGGATTTGGACATGGACCTGGTCTGGAATTGGATGGAACCGCTTGTTAAGACTGCATTTGCGCACAGGCGCAAGAAGCTATGCAGTAATCTGAGTGAACAGCGCATCGGATTGTGGGATCTCACGAAGGAACAAGCCGTGAACTACTTGAAAATACTGGATTTAAATCCGAATTGTCGGGCGCAGGACTTAACGCCGGATCAGTATGCGTGTCTGGCAGAACTTATTTCGAGTTCCGGAGTCAAGATCCGGAGTTAAGAAATGACTTGAATTTCGGATCAGGATTCGGCCCGTTTCCCGATCCTGTCTTTCAGGATTTCCAGCAGCCGAAATACCCGATTTTCATAGGATGCGGAGTGCAACACTTTCTCCCTGCCTTGTTGGGCGATTTGTTCCCGCTTTTTTTCGTTTTGGAGATAATGAAGAGCTTTTTCCCGCAGCTCATCGGGTGTGTGGAATATCTCGATTTCTTTGCCGATTTCGAATTCCCTCTCCAGGATGGGACGATACTCCGAAAGGAGAAATCCTCCAGCGGCGAGCGTGTCGTACACACGGGTTGTCACGGAGTCGATACACTGGGCATGGAAAATGTTCACATTGATCTTGCTGGTTCGGTACAGCTCGATGGTTTCATCCGGGAAACGGGTTCCTTTCCCGCGATAGCAGGAGGTCAGGTTTCCCACTGCTTTCGGATTTCCCCAGTTTGTGTCGCCGTATATTCCGAGAGGCAAATCGGCGATGCCGGTTAAGTATCGAATCCGAATGCGATAGCTGAGGAATTCCTCGAGCACAAGGAGTCGGAGCCGGGACAGATCGCTTCCGTCATATCCGGCCAGCCGCTCCATCTCTTCCCGGAGTTCCAGGCTGGACATCTCCAGCAGGCGGGTGATGGTTTCTCTGGAGAGATTGGTGACCTCCCGGTCATCCGGCGGGAGATCGTGGGAGAAGCGCACAATGCGGTCGATTCCTGTCGAGCCGAGAAAAGAGATCTCTTCCAAGTAAGAATCCGGCGGCGGGGCAGGCGGTGGGGAGATGCCGAACGCGGCGGGAAGTGTTGCGCACGCCCGTATCCCGCGTTCCCGGAAGAAAGATTCATAATACCTGTCAAAAACAAAGGCCTCGTCCAACTGCGAGAGTTCCTCATCCGGCAAGGGGAATCGGAACGGATTGTCGTAGAACCATGCAGCTACGGTTACCCCACGAGAACGCAGTTGGCGAAGATCCTCCAGGGAAAGATCGCTTTTGCCTCCGAACGACAACACCAATCCCGGGAATCCACCCCGGCACACGTCCAGAAATGAGTCCGGGTCCTCGACAAATCGTGTCAGCGAAGACGGTTCCATTCTTTGGACGACCTCCCAGCCGAGACAGTGGAACGCCTCACACAGTCGCTGCGCATGAGCCGGATAAAGCCCCGCCGAAACAACGACGCGGTGTGAAGACGCCTCGGGTGAGAGCCGGGTATGAAGGGAGGCCAGTTCTTCTTTGGATCTGTCCTGAAGTTCCTGGACGACGGTGCGGATGTGCTCGAGAGTGGACAAAGTGGACGGGGAAGAATTACGAATTACGAATTGGGAATTACGAATTGAAGAGAAAGAAGTGGATGGGATGGAGCCGGGGAGAACGGTCACCCTGTTCTTCAGTAACCATGGAAACCGTTTCAGAAGGGAGAGCAGCCTGTCCTCGGCGTCGCTCCCCACCAGGAGGTAAGTGGAACGGGAGTTCAACAAGCCATCGTAATTTGTCACCTGGAGGGAAGCGCGAAACACGGTTGTGCGGCTCTCGACCACAATCAGCCGGAACCAATTCGGTCCGTTCGCGCGCAACGTGCATAGTTCGGAGGCGAGATAGCCCAATCCGGATTGCCAGACGATCACCAATTCCCCTTCTCCCGGCTGGAAATCGCGAAGCGGACTCAAGGTTTCCTGCCGAGGCGCGCGATCGGAATGAATCCAAACTTGCTGTTTCGAGTCCGAAAGTCGACAGGCCAGGAATCCATCCTTCGCGGGAATTAGCTGGACTGTGTCGGTGGAGGACTCTGTTTGAAGGCGGTGAGCGATCTCCGGCCACTCGCGCGACAGAAGCTGGATATTCCGTTCGATGGTCGGGGGAGAAAGTCGAGTCATTGCGGAATAGGCTCCGTTGCTCCAGGCTCTGCGGGATTCATTTTCGGGAACCGTGTACAGTCAGAATGGAAGCGGATAGCATTTCCGTACAGTGGGCAAGACTTGTGGTCAGTCATTGGTGTGGTCTGAATCTACTTAACGCAGTGATGTGGCGTCTGCACGATCGTATCGCGGGTTATCCGTTCTGGATTTCCCGTTCAGGATTCTATCTTCGGCGAGGGTATCATGCTCCGCGATTATCCGAAAGAAGTCACCCTGAAGGACGGTCGATCCGTTGCGATTCGCCCGCTCACGTCAGAGGACGAGCGTGCATTATGGGATTTCTACGCTTCACTTTCCCCGGAAGACCGCAGATATCTTCGACACAACGTCGCCGACCCCAGCATCGTCCGTGAGTGGACTCGGAACATCAATCACGACCGTGTTGTCCCGATTGTGGCGGAGAATCCGAATGGGGAGGTTGTCTCCGCGGCCACTCTTCACCGGCATCCTCATAGCTGGTCACCCCACGTGGCGGATATTCGCCTGGCGACCCATGCGGGTTATCGTCGCATCGGATTGGGAATGCTGATGGCGCGGGAGATCTTCTCCATTGCCATGTTTCTGCGGATCGAGAAAGTGGTGGCGGAGGTGGTGGAGGACCAGATTGCCGCAATCCGCATTCTTGAGAAGATGGGTTTCGAACGGGAAGCGCTCCTGAAGAATCACGTTATCGATCACGAACACGAAAAGCGGAACCTGGTGATCATGTCCGCATACCTTTCCTCCCTGTGGGAGCAGATTACGGATATGGTGATGGATTCATTCCGTGTAAGTGCCGGGGATTATTGAGATTTGCGCCGGGGGGGCGCTTGCGGGAAAGGAAACCGTGGTTTGTAACGAATGAAGAATGCACCATGACGACAGAATTGGCATCGTCAATGGATGGAGGTCTACATGCCGGCTGAAGTGAAGAGTGAGATCAAACCGTCGGAAGAGGAAAAGGAACGGAAGGGTCCCAAGGGCCGTCCGATCATCACCTCCGAACGGTGCAAAGGTTGCGGTTTTTGCGTCGAATTCTGTCCATCCAATGTGTTGAGAATGTCCCAATCGTTCAATTCAAAGGGATACCATCATCCCGAAATTGCCGATGCGGAGGCGTGTACAGGCTGCGACCTGTGTGGGCTGTACTGTCCTGACTTCGCCATCTACGGTATTCGGAGGGGGAGGAGGATGAAGGATGAAAATTAAGAATTAAGAATTAAGAATTAAGAATTGAAGAGAAGGGGAGAGGGGAAAGAGAGAGGGCAGGGTGGATGGCAGGGATGTCTGGTGGGCTAGCCCGCAGACGGGCTTGAGCCCACCCTACAACCGGAAAAGCCGTAGCGCCACTCGAAGACACCCTCACCCCAACCCTCTCCCGGAGGGAGAGGGGGAAGGAACGGAAGGAACGGAGGGGACAGAAGAGGCGAAAGACTATGGGAAGGCGTTGGGTTTACGGAGTGCGAGAGAGGCAGGTCGGAGAAGAAGATTGATGAAAGCAGATTCGGCGGGTGTCCTGACAGGAGCCCACTTTATTGATGGCGATCATGCCTGCTGTGAAGGAGCGCTGGCAGCGGGATGCCGATTTTCGGCGGGATATCCGATTACACCGTCCACCGAGGTTGTGGAACGAATCGCTGCCCGTTTTCCGCATGTGGGTGGGATGTTTATTCAGATGGAGGATGAGCTCGCGGCCTCGATCGCGATTCTTGGGGCAGCCTGGGGGGGAGCCAAGGCTCTCACGGTCACATCGGGTCCCGGATTTTCCCTGATGATGGAACATATCGGGTATGCGGCCATGACGGAGACGCCCTGTGTGATTGTGAATGTTCAGCGGGGTGGACCATCGACCGGACTGCCGACACTTCCTGCGCAGGCCGATATGATGCAGGTCCGATGGGGATCGCACGGCGATTATGGCATCATCGCTCTTTCCCCCAATTCCCCGCAGGAATGTTTCGACTTGACGATCGAGGCGTTCAACCTGTCGGAGATTTATCGAGTGCCGACTTTTCTCATGATGGATGAGTCGGTGGGTCACATGACCGAGCGTGTGGTGATCCCCCCGGCGGACGAGATCGAAGTGGTTCCCCGACGATACACGTCCAAGCCTCCGGGAGACTATCTTCCTTTCCAACCGGAAGAGGACCTTGTTCCTCCAATGGCGCGATTGGGCCAGGGATATAATGTACATGTGACGGGGCTGACCCATGACGAGCGCGGATATCCGATGATGAATCCAGTGGCGCAGGATCGACTGATCCGGCGGCTGGTGGACAAAATCCAGAATAATACGCGGAAGATTGCGCGGTACGAAGAGTCCGAGATCGAGGAGGCTGACGTGGTTGTTGTGTCCTACGGCATCACATCCCGTGTGGCCATGGAAGGAATCCGCCTGGCTCGCGAAAGCGGAATCAAAGTGGGGATTTTGCGGTTGGTGGTGGTTTGGCCGTTTCCCGGATGGCGAATCGCCGAGCTGGCCGGTCAAGTCAAAGCCTTTGTGGTCCCGGAACTGAATATGGGACAGATGGTTCTGGAGGTGGAGCGGCACGCGGGACGAGAG
Organism: Candidatus Omnitrophota bacterium; assembly: GCA_029568995.1. Taxonomy (GTDB): domain Bacteria; phylum Hinthialibacterota; class Hinthialibacteria; order Hinthialibacterales; family JAKPRU01; genus JAKPRU01. Next base: position 49,330 of record JAKPYU010000019.1, read on the forward strand.
GCCAGGACGATCTGTGTGTCCCACGCCGGAGGGACCGTGCACGATCCCAGAGATATCGCGAGAGCCATTCAAGAGGCTGTGAAATGAGTATTGCAGAGATGGAAACGGACGTTCCACGGAATATCGTTGAAGAGTATCTTCGCATGGACCGGATGCCGCACATGTGGTGTCCGGGATGCGGGATCGGAACGACGGTGAACTGTTTTGCCCGGGCGATTGAAAAGTCGAAAATTCCGCGTAACACGATTGCCGTGGTGTCCGGCATCGGATGCAGCGGCCGGGTGGCCGGGTATATCGCCACCGATTCGTTTCACACAACTCACGGTCGAGCGATCCCCTTTGCGACCGGTCTGAAGCTGGCACGACCGGATATGAATGTGATTGTGTACAGTGGAGACGGCGACCTGATCGCCATCGGCGGGAACCATCTCATTCATGCGGCTCGACGGAATATCGACTTGAAAATCATCTGCATCAACAATTTCACGTATGCCATGACCGGCGGACAGGCGGGGCCTACCTCACCACTGGGGTCCATCGCGACGACCGCTCCCTACGGCAGTTTTGAACAGGAATTCAATCTTCCGTACCTGGCCGAGTCCAGCGGCGCGGTTTATGTGGCCCGCTGGACCAGTTTCCATGTCACTCAGCTCACCCGCGCCATGGTCGAGTGCCTCAAGAAAAAAGGTGTGACCTTCCTGGAAATCATTACCCCATGTCCCACTCTGTACGGTCGGCGGAATAAGCAGGGATCCGGCCTGGATGCGATGAAGATGTATCGTGAACTGTCCGTCGTGAAACATGGAGCGGATACCAAGGAGGTGGCGATTGTGCCGGGAAAAGAGATCATTGTCGGGCGCTTTGTCGATACCGAGCGTCCGACTTTCCTGGACGGATACAATAATCAAATGAAAGCCCGTTTCGGTGAACGATTTTCGGAATACCGGGGCGTGCCGGTGGACAGCGACACGCCGTAATGGCGGCAGGAGAAGAAGATCGGACGATGAGCAGGACGGAAGTGAAAATCGGTGGATTCGGCGGACAGGGAGTGATTCTGACCGGCCTAGTGCTGGGGAAAGCAGCGGCGCTGTATGGGGGTCTGAATGCGACCATGATCCAGAGTTTCGGGCCGGAAGCGCGTGGCAGCGCATGCAGCTCGCAACTGGTGGTCTCGGATCAGGAAATCCTGTATCCTTATGTTCGACAACCGGATATCCTGGTTACAATCAATCAGGAAGCCTATATGAAATTCATTCCGGAGTTGGCACCGGACGGTCTCCTGATTTTTGAAGAGGACCTGGTTCACGTGGATGAACGGGTCGGTCACCGAAGGGCCAGAGGGATTCCGGCCACTCGTATCGCGGAAGAACTGGGCAACCGGATTGTGGTGAATATGGTGATGCTGGGATTTTTCAGTGCGACGACCTGTTTGTTGAGCGAACAGGCGGTCCAGGAAGCCGTGCGAGTATC
>JAKPYU010000034.1 GCA_029568995.1 Candidatus Omnitrophota bacterium
CACGGTCCGGTCGCTGACACCAATGACTTCCCAGTTGATCTCGCGCCCCTCCCGTTTGGCCTTCAGGCGCTCATTCTCTTCCTCGCGCAGGGTATAGCGGTCCCACAGCCCGACACCGACATTCGGTTCCAGGTGGATGAATTTCCAATCGACGATCTCGCCCTCAAATCGGCCCTGTTCGTCCTGCAAGATCACCTTCGATCCGATTCGCTTTCCATCTGCATCGTATTCCGCTTCGATATCCACCAGCCGTCCCCTTCGCTTGAAAACCGGAGTCGCCAGGTAATCGAGCATCAGGTACGGCGGCCATCCATAGGAAACGCCGCGCAGATCCTCGCCGATCTCACGCCCGCGCTCTTCGCGGTAGGTCCTGGCGTATTTCCTGGCGAAACGCGCCATGGCATCCATCACTTTCGGTGCCTGCTCTTCGAGTTTCGGACGCAACTTATTGCGGAACCGTTCCTGGACCAGTTCATCCCGCAGCGGTTCCAGTGTGCCGCCGCGCCCGACATTCGTCGCCACCTGGAGGCTCATCAGGATAATGGGAAACGCGGTCTGGTATGGCTCATTCGGCCCGGACGAACAGACGACCACGCGCAGGGAGCAATAGATCTGCGAGCGTGGATACGTGTCCCGATTCACCGGCATGTTCCATTCCAGGATCTGGCGGTCCACAAACGAGCGCATCAAATCGTCGCTCGCCCAGAACTCCGGCGAGGTCAGGACCGCTGCCTGGATGACCACATTTTGCGAGCGGGAGACATCATAGACAAACTCGGCGGCCTGGCGAATCGCATCCGGGGCTACCCGTCCATGATCGTCCTGCATTTCAAATACTTTCAGGTTTCGTGCACCCGATTCCGCGGCACCCTTAATCAGCACAATCGGATGCTCTTCCGCAAACCTGCGCAGGCCGATATACCCATCCTCGGGAATCCCGTTCTCGATTCGAGCCAGGATATCCTTCGCGGCAATGCCTTCGTTGTAAGCCCGTTTCCAGTCGATTTCCGGCGGAAGATCCACGCCGCTCTTGCGGTCGTAGATCTGCGGATAGAGCGACTTGTCGTAGGTGATATCCGAAAAGATCAACGATTGAACCGTGGCCGGAAGCCCGGCATCTTCCAGTTCGCCCGATTCGTAAATCGAGAGACCGTGATACGGGATAACAGACCCTACGGTTACAGGACGGGTAAATCGCACCGCCAGACGAATTCCTTTCGGCTGAAGCCGTCCCGATTCCTCCTCCGCATCGAGTACTGATTCGATTTCCTCACCGGATAGCCCCCGATGCCGTCGGAGCGCCTCGGCAAATTCGGCGCGGGTGACATAGAGATGTGCGCCATCGACTACAAGCCTTGGTTTTCTTGCACCCTTCTTCGTTACAAATCGGCCAAATCGGGTAATCAATACATTCGCTCCACACTTCCCTTCCCCCTGCAAGTCGCAATTCAATGTCGGCCCTTCACGCAACGCACGAGAAACATGGGTCCGCCCCACCGGGAACAGGAAGGCGAGATTGACTCGTTCATCGGCGGCAATGATATTCGGATCGAATTTCTCGAAGATGACCGGGATCGGGAACCCGTCGCTGCGCATGAAACAGATTTCGCGGAGTTGATTGTAAGCGCGCCAGCGGCGTTCGGTTGGCGTGGGTGCATCGGCCCCGATTCCGGGCAACTCGTTCGATCCCGTGAAATCCCCCAGGAAATGATCCCGCTCGGAAGCCGGGCAATCGGCTAACTCGGTTCGATGTATCATCAGGCTGCGAATATACTCATACAACCAGCGGTGATGCTTTACCGCCAACTCGTACCGTTCTTCCGGGGAAAGACCCAGGAAACCCGACCCACGAGAATACGCCCACGGCCAGTATTCGCAGCGGTGATCG
>JAKPYU010000054.1 GCA_029568995.1 Candidatus Omnitrophota bacterium
CCCCTGAAATGCAACCGGCGCAATCTCTCCCGGCCCGATGGATGCCGCCGGTAGAGGTTCCGGGGCGATCTCGATTACTGCCGGTTCCAGTACGGGCTTCGCCGTTGCTAAGGCATCCTGCAGATTTCCACCCCCCTCCAGAAAATTGTACACATCGCCCTTTTCCGGTAATCCAAGGGTCGCCGGGTCGATCTCCAGGATTGCAGAAGGAGGACTCGGCAGGGCTTTCAAGCAGTCGATTACATCTGCGATGTACTTCCGGCCCGGTTCGTCATTATCCTGCCAGCAGTAAACTATCTTGCCTGCAAGCGGAGACCAGTCCGCGCCACGGGCATTCTGACTGCCACCTGGTGACGTCGTGGCCACGATGCCCGGAAGGGCTAAGGCGTTGATCGCATCCGCACACTTCTCCCCTTCAACAACGATAGCAATAAGGGCATTGACAATAAGATCGCGCCTGTAAAGCGGATGAGGCTTGGCTGGTGCGCCGAAAAAGTAACGGCCACTTTCGCGCTTGCATTGCCGGAACTCCTTCCCGGATTCCGTTTTGATCCGATAGACGATAAGATGGTTTTCGGATTCCAGCCCGTAATGATAGACAGATTCGACCTTGCCGGACTTCGCCACCGCAGCCGTTAATGCGTCCAGGCTATCCCATCCGCGCCCGCCTGTGCCCGCTGGGGCACGAGCAGGCTTTGGCCTATGGGTTTCATCGCGTGATTGTGCTTGCGCCGTATATGGATTTTCGCCCAACAGAGACGCGACCGCTTCCTTGAACGTTTGCCCGGCCCGGATTTTCTGCCACTCCACGACATCGCCATCCGCTTCACATGAAAAGCACTTGCACCGCCAAACGCCGTTAGATGTTTGATACAAACTCGCTGACGGATGTTCGTCAGGATGTTGCGGATGTGGACACCGCCCACGGCTAACGTTTGGTCCCCATCCGATTACGCGCCGGATAAGGCTTTCATCCCGGCGGATTGCGTCCAATTCCAGGCGAGTCCCGGCCTGGTCGGTTGCGACGGCGGCCATTACTCTTCACCCGTGTCGGTGGTAGACGTGCGGAGATGTTCAGAAATCCAGGTAGTTAAATCGCCTCTCCGATACCGAACCATCCGACAGGACAAGCGAACATATTTCGGCCCGCCGCCCCGATGCCGCCGCTGTTCGAGAAACCTCTTGCTGACGTTCAGAAATTGCGCGGCTTGGGCCTGGTCAAGTAATTCTTCATGCTGAAAATCGGGGATGATATGGGACTGAGACATGATGGGGGAACCTCCACAAGGTGGATTGTGTTCTCCTCATCGTCTCGATGGGAAGGATTCTTACTCGAAGAATGTTTCTCGATGCTTACCGCGGCCCGTGTTGTCACAACATGGACCGCATTTCCACTTTCAGGAAATCATAGTGTCGGGTTCCCGCTTAGTCAAGCGCCAACTATCGCATTCCTACCATTACCTATATTATCCCCATTTATATCTACTTAATTCCACACGGTTTACGAAATTGCAAAAAGTTTGCGCGAATGTTCTCATTCATTGCGCCTCTTTCGTTTTGCGTTTGAACCGCGCCAGGCTGACAACTTTCCCCAGCCGCTCGGTAGTGTCCTGGACGACATCCCGTGCAAGGTGTCCGTAGTGCGCCTGTGTGACGTGAATGCTCGAATGTCTCAACAGCCGTTGAATGATCTGCAATGGCACACCATCGGAGGCCAGGATCGAACCATACGACCGGCGCATATCGTGCAAGTGGAGATCCGGCAGACCAGCCCTCTCTCGAATCCTGTACCAGTTCTTTTCGATGTTGACCCTATGCGCCCCCGGACGTTCGCCCGGAATGACATGCGGGTTCCCCTGTAGTCTTGGGAGATTCTCCAGGATCTCGATTGCAGGCAGATTCAAGGGCACACTCTGCGCATGACCGCTTTTCGTTTCGGGCAAGCGCAATTCCTTCCGCTCGATTGAAACGTCCTGCCATTGTGCGCGGAGGATCTCACTTTTCCGGCAACCTGTGAGAACCATCAACATAACAGCCGCCCGGACATAGATATCCGGTTCCTGGTCCAGGGATTCAATCAGCCGTGCCAGTTCTTCTCCCTGTATCCACCGATCGCGCCGATGTTCCGGGAACTTCGTCACACCCTTTGCCGGATTCGGATGCCCTTGCGGGAGATATCCTTGCCGTTCTCCCCAGCTGAACATCGAGGATATCAAGGCTGTCACTCTGTTTGCCTCAATGGGCTTTTCCTTGCCGATGGACTCATGCAATTCGGAGACGTTATGGCGGGTGACGGATCGTGCCCTCCGGGTCCCCCAGGCCGGAATGATCCGCCCTTCGATCCGGTTCCGGTCCTGCCGGAATGATCGTTTATGGGCTTTGGAGTATTCGAGATACGAGGCACAAAGTTGCTCGATGTTGACGGCTTTCTTGGATTCGATCTTCTTATCAAGCGGGTCCTCACCGGAGAGGACTTCGGACAATTTTGCTCGTGCCAGCCGTCGGGCCTGGTCAACGGTAAGGATGGTGGCACTTCCAAGACTCATCCGGCGTTGACGACCTGCAAGCCGATAGTCGATCAAATACCGCTTCTTGCCTGTGGGGTATATTCGGATCGCCAGGCCACTGACCTCAGAATCGAAATAGATGTCACTGTCATGTTTTCCGGTTTTCTCGCAGACCAATCCGTCAATAAATCCTTTTGTGAACCGTGTGGCCATGATCGTTTTCTCCTGTGATTGCCGTCAACAAAAACGTCCGTCAACAGTATCCGTCAACACAGCATAGGCAAAACGGTGTAGGTGTCAAGTAGGGGTCATTCTCAGAAAAGCCTTATTTTGTGGGGTTTTGTGGGAGAATAGGTAAGCCGGCGATGGGACTTGAACCCGCGACCTGCTGATTACAAATCAGCTGCTCTACCAACTGAGCTACGCCGGCATGTTGGACTGATACGACAACAAGGCCGCTAGAAATTCATGATCTCTTTTTCTTTGTCTTCCAGGGCGTTGTCGATCTTTTCGATAAACTGGTTAGTGAGTTCCTGTACACGATCCTGCATTTTGCGGGCGTCGTCTTCGGGAATATCGCCGTCTTTCTCCGCCTTCTTGAGATCGTCATTGGCCTCCCGGCGAATCCCGCGAATATGGACTTTCCCTTCTTCGGCGAGTTTCTTGACGACTTTCGCCAAATCTTTACGCCGTTCCTCCGTCAGGGGAGGGATCGACAATCGAATCAACTTGCCATCGCTGTTCGGCGTCAGCCCCAGATCGGACTTGTTAATTGCCCGCTCGATATCCCCGATAATCGACTTGTCGTACGGTTGCACGACGATCAATCGAGCCTCCGGGACGGAGACATTCGCCAACTGCCGCAACGGTGTGCGTGTCCCGTATGCTTCCACAGAAACGCCGTCGAGTAACGCGGCGGAAGCCCGGCCTGTGCGCAACCGAGCCATCTCTTGCCGACAGGCCTCTACGGCCTCTTCCATACGTAATTCGGTATCGTCCAGGTAATCTTGGGATATCATCGCAACCTCCGATTCCGGCCCCCTCTTGGGAAGTCGCCGGTTTCTAGCCTTCCACTCGTGTTCCCGTGCGATCTCCCCGCAAGGCTTTCAGAATCCCATCCGGTACGGTCATATCGAAAACCACGATCGGCAAGTGATTCTCGCGGCACACAGCAACGGCAGCGGTATCCATTACCCCTAATCCGCGCTGAATGACCTCCGAATACGTCAAGCGGTCATAGCGTTCGGCATCGGGAAATTTCTCCGGATCCTGCGAATAGACGCCATCCACCCGTGTGGCTTTGTAAACCGCATCGGCCTGGATCTCCGCGGCGCGCAACGCGGCTGCGGTATCCGTTGTGAAGAACGGATTACCCGTACCCGCCGCCAGAATGATCACTCGTCCCTTTTCCAGATGTCGGATCGCTCTTCGGCGGATATACGGTTCTGCCACGCGAGTCATATCGAATGCGGTCAATACGCGCGTTGGAATCCCGTGACGCTCCAGGGAGGCTTGCAGGGCCAGCGCATTGATGACCGTCGCCAACATGCCCATGTAATCCGCCGTAGATCGATCGATCCACGAAACGTCTCTTGCGCCTCCCCGCCAAATATTCCCACCCCCGACCACGACTGCCAGCTGCAGTCCATCCGAAACCGCCCGCGCGATCTGACATGTAATGTCTTCCAGGGTGGGAAAATGGATGCCTTTTCGTTCGGTTCCGGCAAGGGCTTCTCCAGACAGTTTCAGGAGAACGCGATGAGGAGGACCATCCGACATGTTCCAGACCTTGTTCTTTTCTCGTTACGGATCATTCCTCGCCCAGCTGAAACCGGGCGAACCGACGGATCACAATATTCTCGCCGATCTTACCGATGAGTTCTTTCAACAATTCCTCAACCGTGATATCCGGGTTCTTGACGAACGGCTGTTCCAGGAGGCAGATCTGGGCGTAGAACTTCTCCAGGCGGCCTTCTACCATCTTCTCAATCACCTTCTCCGGTTTGCCTGAAGCCTTTGCCTGATTAACCAGCACCTCGCGTTCGGACTCGAGCACGGATGCCGCAACCTGGTCCCGGGAGACACACTGGGGACTGGACGCGGCAACGTGCATCGCAATGTCCTTGGCGAATTGCTGGAATTGCTCGTTTCGAGCCACGAAATCGGTTTCGCAATTCACCTCCACAAGCACTCCGATCCGATTCCCCGGATGGATATAGGAAAAGACCACCCCTTCTTTGGCTGTGCGTCCGACGCGTTTCGCCGCGCTTGCAATGCCCTTCTCGCGAAGAATCTTGATGGCTCGCTCCATATCGCCACCGGCTTCGGTAAGGGCTTTTTTGCAGTCCATCATTCCGGCACCGGTTTTCTCGCGAAGATCTTTAACCTGTGTGGCTGAAATCTCCATTCATGTCTCCTTTTTCAACAATCCGCAAATCCGCAGCAGTCTGCTGTTCTCTCCTCTATCCGGTCCAGTCCCGCTTTGGCTATCTTTCGTCTTCGAGATCCTCATCCGCACCGTCGCCGAAGGATTCCTCTTCATCGCCGTCAATGGCTGCATCTTCGTTCAGTGCGACATCGTCCTCGTCTTCCAAGTCTTCGCGGACCTGCTGGCCTTCAGCCGCGGCCATCTTCCCTTCGATCACAGCGTCCGCAATACGTGCGGTCATCAATCGCACCGCCCGGATTGCATCGTCATTTCCCGGGATCACGAAGTCGATCGTGTCCGGGTCGCAGTTGGTATCGACAATGGCAATGACCGGAATACCGAGCTTATTCGCTTCCTGAACGGCGATCTTCTCCTTACGGGTATCGGTCACGAAAATGGCACGTGGAACATCGTTCATGTCCTGGATCCCGCCGAGGTTCTTCTCGAGTTTGTCCCGTTGTTTAACGAGATGACTGACCTCTTTTTTCTTGAGTTTCTCGATGGTTCCGTCCTGGATCATCCCTTTGATCTTGTCCAGCTTGTCGAGGCTCTTGTGGATGGTTTGATGGTTGGTAAGCATTCCACCGAGCCAGCGCTGGTTGACATACGGCATTCCGCACCGCTTGGCTTCTTCCACAATGGTCTCTTGGGCCTGTTTCTTCGTACCGACGAACAGGACTTCTCCGCCTTCCGCTGCCATATCCCGAACGAAACGGCATGCTTCTTTAAGAAGGCGGACAGTCTTCTTGAGGTCGATGATATAGATGCCGTTTCGCTGGCCAAAGATGTATTTGGCCATTTTGGGATTCCATCGACGGGTTTGATGCCCGAAATGGACCCCAGATTCCAAGAGTTGTTTCATGTTTACCGCGGACAAAAAACGATCTCCTCTCTATGTAAGAGATGTTAAATGCATAGCCTTGACTAAATACCACTTCTCGGCTTTCCCTTCAAGGGGACTCCATACAGGGATTTGTCCTAGGTTGTTCATTATCATAGAGATAATTCTCCGGTTATTTTCTCTTGAGGCGACCTTTTCAGTGTTCTGCGCGATCACACTGCCCCACATTCCTTGCGATTCCCGAAAGCGAAAAGACTGCCTTCCGTTGCACCCGGAAACGGCCCATGGGACACTGCGCAATTGATAATTCTGACCTCCAGGAGCGTGTGTTTAAGCAATGGAACAGTTATCCATCGGAATTGATTTAGGTGGCACATATATCAAAGCCGGAGTGATTACCAATCAAGGCAAGGCAATCCGGCAATGGAAAATCCCGACAGAAGGACAACAGGGAGGCCCCGCCGTCGTCCGGCGCATGTCGGACTTGGTCGCCGAGATACTGGAATCTCCGGAGGTGGCGTCGAAAAGAGACTCTGTTGTTGGGGTCGGAATCGGCAGCCCCGGACTGGTAGACCAGCGCGCCGGAACAATCACCAGGCCGGTGAACATCCCCAACTGGGAGGATGCGGTTCCGATCAAGAAAATCTTTGAAGAACGTCACGGATTGCCGACACAGGCCGATAACGACGCGAACGCCTGCGGGTTGGGGGAAGCGTGTTTCGGTGCGGGTCGCGGAAAATCGGTTGTGGTGGCTTTGACGCTTGGAACCGGTGTCGGCGGGGCCATTGTTGTGGATGGGAAGGTGTTTCATGGTTCAAGGGGATATGCGGGTGAGCTGGGACACACCTGCGTAGACCCGGAAGGTCCGCCATGTGCCTGTGGGGGGATCGGATGTGTAGAAGGGTACGCCTCCGCGAACGCCATCGCCCGATACGCGACAGAACTTGTCGCCCAGGGTCGTCACAAATCCTACCTGGTGGACTGGTCCAGGGATGGCACGCCGATCACCTCCAAGATGGTTTACGAAGCTGCCGTAAAACAGGATCCTCTGGCCTTGCGCGTGATCGCCCGTGCCGGACGATATTTGGGAGTGGCTGTATCGAATTTCTGTGTTGCATTGAATCCGGAGGTCGTGGTGATCGGCGGCGGAGCCTCGGCAATGGGGGATTTGCTGTTCGATCATATTCGGCGTGAAATGGAAATGCGTGTCTATTTCAGCCCTTATTACACGACAGAAGTCTGCCGTGCTCAGCTGGGAGAAGATGCCGGATTCACCGGGGCCGCCTGTCTGGCTTTGACGGTCAGATAACACGCAGTCGCCTGATATCTTCTGGAGCCGGTCAATCCACGACAGGCATTCTCTGTGCTTTTTTTCGATAACTCCAGTTCATGGCCAGACGGGATGGAATACCACGGTAACTCCGAAAAGTGCGCATCAGGACTTTGCCGAGAGTATAGGATTCTCGGAAAGTCCGATAGAAATGATTCTGCAGTTCACCGACTGACATGTTCCGCGGCTGGAAAACCACTTCAGCCGTGTGATATTTGGCCCAGTCGCGGTCAATGATCCTCCCCTGTGACTCCAGGGTTTCAAAGAGCCGGGTTCCGGGGAACGGCGTCAGAACATGGTACTCGACCGCGTCAATGCGATGTTCGAAGACAAAGTCCAACGTCCGTTGAAAAACCGTCAGATCGTCTTCATCCAATCCGAAAATGAAACTCCCAAGGATGTTGATCCCAGCCTTTTGGATTCTGCGGATGGCTTCTCCGAAGCCACCGGCGCGGTTCCACTTCTTATTGAGGTTTGCCAGGTTCTGTTCCGATAGGGATTCAAAACCGATAAAGGCGTAGCGCCCTCCACTTTTCGCATACAGATCCAGTAATTCGTCGTCTCGTGCGAGGGTGATGGATGTCTGGCCACCCCAGGTTCGTTTCAGTGGGATCAGGGCGCGAAAGAGTTCCTTGGCATACGTGGGATTTCCGCAGATATTATCGTCCACGAACAAGAAGTCCCGGGTGTCAAACGCCCGAATCTCCTCCAGCACCTCCGCCACAGGACGGGTCCGGAACTTGCGCCCGAATACACCGGTTACCGCGCAGAAGTCACAGTCGAATGGGCAACCTCTCGTGGCCTGGACGGTATTGAAACAGGCGACATACATGTCCCGGTCAAGAAGATCGCGTCGGGGAATCTTCATATCCCGCATATCGCAGAGATTCTCCCCTCGGTAGATCCGCTGGAGTTTTCCCGCCTCCAAATCTCGAAGCAGGGTTTCCCAAATCAGTTCCGCCTCACCGATCACCACTGCATCAGCATGATGAAGGGCCTCCTGGGGCAACGCGCTCACATGCACGCCGCCGAGCACAACGGGAATTCCCCGCTTGCGGAATCCATCGGCAATTTCGTAGGCGCTCGGAATCTCCGCCGTGAACGAGGTGATTCCTACAAGATCCACCTTGCAGTCGAAATCCACCGGCTGGGCACGGGAATCGAGAATCGAGACTTGCCAATCGTTGGGAGTCAGTGCTGCGAGGGTCGGCAGGCTCAAGCGCACAAAGCCGGTTTTCCCACGAGTCACTTTACCCCAGAACCCCCGTTCGTTCTGGGGCAATACCAGGAGCAGTCTCTTATCCATGAAGGTCTCTTTGTCTCTGAGGCAAGCGCCGATCCGGACTGCCACTAGGTGATCCCGACGAGGTATTCGGGTGCGATAAAGAACTCCCCGTTAAGGAACCGCAATGCCTCATACGATCCTCGAAGGGTATCCAAGGCCTCATCGAGCGCGCGTTTAGACGGAAACAGACGGTGTTCGGAAGAGCAGGCTTCCAGGACACGATCTTTGGGCAGATGGAGTCCGTGATCCACAAACAGGCGGCAGATAAAGGCCAGACGGTCGCGCGTGATCGCGTCCTCCTCGCAGACAATCACTTCCAGGAGAGGTCGAAGCACGGTCTCTCGTTCAACTGGCGTACCCGGGTCCGCATGGATCGTGATTTGGCTGGTAATTTGATTTCGAGCGAACTGGAGAAAGTGGCTTAATTGCTTATCCGAAAGTCCTTTTCGCGTTCTCGACAGGCGCTGAAGGCACAATTCCAGTGCCTGGCTCAATACGGATTCTTCCACTGGGCGGCCATATTGGGACAAATGCAGATTCCGAAGACGCTGGGATAGTTCCTCGACAAACTCGATGATCTGGGGACAAGATAAAAAGGGGTGTTTGCGCACAAAGGAGGTTGCTACCCAATGACTGACCGACCGATCGCTGGTCAGCCTCTCGATGACCCGATTGCGGTTGCGGGTCTCCTCCTCGGAATGGCGCATTTGGGAGGTCCTCCGTGTCGGTCCGCCTGTTCCCAACTCATGACCGGAAATACTCGGAGAATCCGGCTCTGTAACGATAGAGAGTCCTGGATGCTCCCCCATGCTTCCCTCTGGCTGATGGACCAGTCCCGGAGCCTCCGTTTTCCCCTTCGTTACCATAGGTCGCCTTTCTCAACGGATATGCGGAACGTTCCACACAGAAAACCCAAAAGGACAACGATTCATCGGCCTGATCCGATAGATTCAATCGGACAAGAAAGACTTGCGTGGTCCCTTCTTCATGCGTTTCACGGCCCGAAGATGCTTCTTCCGTTTGCGAACACTCGGCTTATCGTAGTAAGAGTTCTTTCGGATATCCTGAAAAACACTCTCTCTGACGCATTTCCGCTTGAAGCGCTTCAGGGCCATCTCGACGGTTTCGCCCTCATGTAAATCGACAATAACACTCATGGGTTCTCGCCCCTGTCTCCATTCGATTTCGGGATTGAATTCTACACTCCGCAACACCCAGCCATATTCTCACGAACAGACTTCCCCGTTGGGTTGATACGGTTTTACCTGTGTTCGGACGTCCACAAACCCAGATCATCAGACCACGAATCACTTGGACTTCAGGATCGGGTATATGAATCGAACGCCCAATTGTGTCTGCCGGTCAGGTCCAAGAGCCTGTGAATACAAGAATCTTCTCCCATGATTCACCTGCCCGTTGGCGCTGACCGGTTCAACACACTATCTTATTGGAATATCAATAACGCCTTTGACGTCGGCCGCCGCCTCCGCCACCACCACCACGGTCCTGCTGGGGCTTTGCTTCATTTACCTTCAGCGTTCGCCCACCGATTTCCGTGCCGTTAAGTGCCGAGATCGCGGCAACCGCGTCATCGCTTTCCATCTCAACGAAAGCAAAACCACGAGACCTGCCGGTGTCACGATCTGTGATCACTTCCGCCGAATGAACGGAACCGTACTGCTCGAACATCTCCCGAAGCTGACCATCGGTTGTCTCAAAAGGCAAATTCCCCACATAAATCTTCTTGGCCATTTTCCTTGCTCCTTGTGAATCTCGCTTCAATCCTGAACCGAGTGGAATAATAAACGACTGATCTGAACGGATACGCTGAAAGGGAAGGTGCTGATTGGCTGGAAATCATGACACAGGATTAAAGCCGCCGAGCTGCGATGACACTTGGTCACATCCGGTTCCACTTCTGGGCGCATACTCACAAATCCTGCATATCATAGCACAATATCAAGAAAATCAAACGATCCCCGCCAAAAAAAACAAAGTTTCGTTTCTTTTGTATGGACCGGAATCAGGACCGGACTTTCCGTAAAGGTCCATTTTGTCCGATCCCGGAGATCGAATCTCCCGGTGACGTCTCCGGAGTCTCAGGCAGTCCCGGAACACCTCCCTGCGTATGAGGAGGAATATAAATTATCCTGATTTTATTGGACTTATGATCCATCATCCCAACCTTTCCAGATCAACGAGCGTTATAGAACTAGTCTTCTCAACTTAACAGGATTGGACTTCAGTGGGGATTCGAGTCACCCCGTTTGTCGTCAGAACCTGTTATTTCATGAGTTAAGTCGATACATTTAACAGGGAAAGTTACTTTCGGTTGGCGCAGGGAGGACCGTTATGCGCATACGGATTCTCGGCAGTGGAGCAGCGGAAGGATTTCCGGCCCTGTTCTGCGAATGCGAAACCTGTCGTCGAGCAAGAGCCATTGGGGGGAGGAATCTACGTACCCGGACCTCTGTACAAGTCGACGAATCCGTTCTGATCGACCTTCCTCCCGACATTCTCAGCCAAGTCCAACGCGAAGGATTCTCGCTGGCCTCTGTCGAGCATATTCTGATCACTCATAGCCATCGGGATCATTTTGCACCTGCAGAACTCCATTTGCGTCGGGAGCCGTTTGCCCATTGGGAGAACCAGCCGCCTCTTCACCTGTATGGAACAGATCACACATGCGAAGTTTTTCGGGAAACATTCGGGGAACCACCCATCGAACAGGGAGTGCTCTTCCACACCATCCATCCGTTCGTGTCGTTTGCAGCAGGGGACATGTTTGTCCTCCCTATTCCGGCCAGCCACTCGTCATACCTCAATCCTGTGAACTATATTCTATTCAGACGGGGAAGAACCCTTCTGGCGGCATTTGACACGGGCTGGTATTCGGAGCAGACCTGGTCTGCCCTGAATGAGTGGCAATTCGATGTCTTGGTTGCGGAATGCACAACCGGACACAAATCCGATCCCATGAATGAACACCTGTCCGTGCATTCCGTTAAAAGAATGCACAGCGAGCTGAAGCGAAGGGGCTGCCTGAAGGACACATCACGGTTCGTAACCGTTCATTTCTCTCATGATGGAGGTCTTTTGCATGAGGATCTGGAACGGGTGTTTTGCGGAACCGGAATTGAGGTGGGCTATGACGGAATGGTTGTGGAGGTTCCGGACTGAGAACAGCGACGGAATCCCATCTTGGAAGTGCATGGAACAATCTGGTACAATTCGATCTACATTATGGAGACATGGGGACCTATGAACGCCTTATGCGCCCGTGTGACCGGCAAGACGCAGAACCTTGCGTTTTTTCTTTTTCTGTTTGTTTTTCCTTGTGTTTCTGTTCGAGCGGAAATCGGTGTGCCCGCCAGGGTTCCATTGTTGTTTGAGATCGGGGAGCCGTTGCTGCAATGGGTAGATCTCTCCCGTCCGGAATTTCAAGACGCACAGAACCTGATCACTCAAGGTCGTCGCGAGGAGGCTCTGCGCAGCCTGCTTCTTTATTTCCGTTCCTCGCAACGTCCTCGCATTTTCCAAAAACCACCGGAACCGGACCTGCTTGCCGACACCTTGAATGCAATCGAGATTCTGGAACGCAAGATTACTATCCAGGGCGAAACCGTCCCCCTCGAGAGCTGGAAACAGGTGAAGGACGGGGACGAGAACTGGAACTGGGAGATGCAGTGCCATACCTGGTGGTCGGAAGTGGCGAGAGCCTATTTCAATACGCACGAGGAGCGGTTTGCGGAATTTCTCAGCGGCATGATCATGGACTGGTTCTTGTCCAATCCGTGCCCGGCGCAGGATGTTACCCCATTTCGGGACAAGCCGATTCCGACCGCATGGCGGACGCTCGACGTGGGAACGCGACTTGCCGATAGTTGGCCTGATGTGTTTTGTTTCCTGCGGGATTCCCCTTCTTGGACCGATGAATCGCTGGCGATTTTCCTGCGTTCCATTCATGAGCAGGCGGATTACCTTGTGCGTTACCCCAAGGCGTCCAAGTGGCTCCTGGTTGAGAGCTCCGGTCTATTGACCGCAGCCCTGGTGTTTCCTGAATTCCTGAAAGCAGGGGAATGGAAGGAAATCGCCGAAGTCCGTCTGGATGGATTGGCAACCGATCTGATTCTGCTCGACGGCTCCCATGCGGAGGGCGCGGTGTCCTATTTGATTCCGTGCCTGAGACGCTTCAGTCAAGCAACCCGGCTGCTTCAGATGAACGGTTCGGACCCATCTCCTGATTTACTGCAGGCATCCCAGCTGGGATTTGCCTATCTGATTGGCATCGCGGAGCCGAATCTTTTCCTGCCTGCGATTAACGATTCCGATCGATTTTATCTTCCGGATGTGCTGAACGAATTCGGAGAGAATGTTCCCCCTCATCCGGAGATTGAATACATTCGCTCCGAGAGGGCGGGGGGAGTTGCTCCTCCGTCGGTCAGCACTTATTACCCCGTTGCCGGGCACTTTATTTTTCGCAACGGTTGGGAACCCGATAGCCTCTATGCCCTTTTCGATGTTGGAATTTTTGGAAATGGACTTGCTCACGAGGACCGATTGCAGTTCGAACTGGCCGCTTTTGGCGAAATCCTGACAGGAGATATGGGTCGTTCGACTCACAAGTTCAGCCCCGCAAGTGAATACTTCATGGGAACCGAAGGACACAACTGCATCCTCATCGACGGTCGAGGTATGTACTATCGTTCCACACCGCCGACCAACTGGTTGAATCGGAGACCGCTCGAATGCCCCGCTATGCTGGAATCGGAAGTTCAATGGGCGCAGGCAACCTACTTCGGACCATGGAGACCTGCTTCCCCGAGTAGGGGACGGCGGGTTGCCTCCACAGCGGCCACCAAAGAAATGGGATTTTCTTGGACCAGGAGGTTTACCTTTGTGAATCCTTCGGACGGATCCCCAGCGTTCTGGATCGTCTCAGATCGCATCGAGGGAGAAGGAGAACATACAATTGACCAGCTGCTGGGGTTCCTTCCGGGTCAGCTCTCGGTAAATCAGGAAGAGCATCGGATTTATTTTCAGCGCAACGGGGTGAATCTGGTTGCACAGTCCCTGGCAAAATCCAAGGTAGAGATCACTATGGTGGAGGGAAGGGAACGTCCATTCCGAGGCTGGTTCTCCTCTGCTCTGGGGGTTGTCGAACCAGCACCGTCCGTTTACATTTCCGGAAAGGCAAATCTGCCCGAACGACGGGATATCCTGATCATGCCCTATCGTGCGGGGGAATCCTGTCCGTTGTTGTCTGCCCGGTTTGATGAAGAACGGTTGATATGCGAGACAACACTTGGCAAGACCGAGGTTCCTCTTGTGTTCGCGGAAGACCTCCGGGTCACGCAGCCTTGACCGAGAAAAAAGAGAGAACGCCGGCGGCAGGCGGAATTGTCAAAGAGGTCATCCTGCGGAATGGGGACGCCGAATTGAAAATCCTGTTCCGGCCCCACAGGACGAATGACCTATCCACTTGTCGCCGGCGCCGATCAAAAAAGACCGTTGATGCACCGCTCATGGTGCTTTTCGTTCGATAAGGAGGGGGAAGGGGCCGGAACCGCGAGGGGGAGGGAGCTCCGGCCCCTGGAAGATCGGAATCGTTCTCCCAAATAGAAAGATAACCGGCACAAAATCCGCCACTTACATTGTCGATGTTTTGTGACTTTTCTGGAGACAACATCACTCTTCTCATATATTCTTTATGTTTCATATATGGCACGATATGATTCTATCTTGTCATATCTCGTTGACATTATATCACTGCCTGAATGCCAATGCCAGTTTTTTTATTCCAAAGTCTTGCTTATTTTTATATCAGCTATAAAATATGGCATAGTTGCTAAATATCATTTCACATTATCGGCACTCGGAACTGTTCTTATGTCTCACCTGATGCGCCCGACATACGCCAGAATCCAACGATCCCGCCTCGATCATTCGGTTTGGAGCAAGCCAAATACCTCTTCCAATGAGTTGATACCGACTGAGATTTACTTTCCTGGGTTAGTATATAGCGAACTTCCAGCGATGTCAAGTGCTTTTAAGATGCGGAAGAGGTTTTTTTTCCGACGGCGGTATACAACATGGAAAATCGCTTCAATATTGAGCAAAAACTTGATTTCCAGCCAGGATTGGGATACCATAATATTGTTACTATCTTCAGTAAGGAGATATCAGGGTGTCTCGATTCGCGGATGTTCTAAAAAAGTACCGCCACGAGGCTGGATTGACGCAGCAGCAGTTGGGAGATCGGTTGCGGCTTTCATCGCCGTACATCGCCCAGATCGAGACCGGACTCAAGCCGCCACCATCCCAGGAGATTGTGGAGCGGATCGGGCGTGTCTTGAGGCTTGACGAGAAGCAGTTGAAGGGCTTTGTGGACCTGGCTCAGCAAGAGCGCGGACGTCAGAGTCTTTTGAAGGCCACTACAAAACTGGGATATGCCATATCGGGAAACCAGGTTCTGGTGTCCGAAGCGGCGATCCGAAACGCGGTTGACGAGGTGTTGTCGGAGATGTTCCGGGATGTGAAGGACGAAGCAGAAAGGGGCGCGTTTGTGCGCGGCTTTGCCATGGCGGGCGAGGTCGAGCCGGATAACGATGCCGCGCCGATTCTCCGACATCGCGTGGAGATGCTGGGATGGGTGAAGGAATACCTTGGAGAGGAACCGCATGTGGGACTGAAGTTCCTGTCTTTGATGTACGACCGGATGGCGCTGGGGGAATCCTCGGAGCTGATTTACCAGGACCCCACTCCGCTCCGGTTGACCATGGAAGAGGAGCGGAAAGATCCGGGTCGATTGCTGGCACGTCTCAAGGCGGCGGTGGATGAGGCCCGCAGGATCAGTGAAGGCGGGGTTCCATCTCCGCAGGTGGCTTCTACGGGTGAGGCAGCGCCACCAGTGCCCGCTGCCCCATCAGAGATGACCGGGAATCGGTATATCCCGGTGATGGGGATTATCCCGGAGGATGCAGAGAACATCGTGCTGTCCTCGGATATGGACCCCGTGGAGATTCCCCGGAGCTGGCTGGATGAGTCCGCGAACTATCGGGCAGTGGAGGTCCGCAGCAGTGCTTTCCAGTCGTTTGGGATATGGCCTGGTACCACGGTTCTGTTCGAAGCGGACGCGCAACCGGCCTCGGACGATCTCGTGGTGCTTGAGGTCGATCATCGTCAGACGATAATGGTAGTAAAGATCCGGATGGCGGAGGGAGAGAATTTGATCCTTCAGGGTGGTGGCCCTTCCGCTCCGGTGGTCTATGTGAATCACAACCGTCCGGCGACCATTCTGGGTGTTGTCCGGCATTTTCTATCCACCTTTCGGGACCTGAAACGGTCGAAACCCGCCGCTTCGGCGGCGTTCGGGAGGAGATCTCATGAACCCTGAAATTGTGAGAGAATTCGTCCAGACCAATTTCCAGCCCTTGATGCTTTCCGTGGCAGGACTGTCGTGCGGGGCGGGAATTGCCCTGCTGACGACGCTTCGCCATCGGCGGAAAGACGTTGAGCGAACGGATGGATGGAACCTTCTGCCGTCCCGAATTACGGATTGGTGTGACGGGAACCGAATCTCTCTCAAGTCTTTCCAGGTGACTCCGGGCCGCGAAGAGAACCTTCTCAAGACCCTCGCATACGCCTGCAAGAACGATCCCGAGCGCCCATTGCACGTGGATTTCAGCGAGGGCCTGTTTAATTTCCGACATGCGTTGTCCTCTCTCAGTCATCTTCGCCTGGAAGGGGCTTCGGCGGACCGTTCCATCCTGGTTCCGGACGCGGATTTGCCTGCCGTGACATTCGAGCGGGTGCGTGACTGCCTGGTGCGGGGATTCACGATTGAGGGGGGGGTGTATTGCTCGAAAAGCGAGTTGACCGTGCGCGACTGCGTGGTTCATCCGGGCAGAGACTGTGCGGGCATTGAGGCCACGAACGGGTCCATGGTGACATTCAGCGGCACGATTGCGCCGCAAAGCGGCGGTGTTGCAATTCGGGCCGAAGGCCGGTCCTGCGTGATCCTTCAGCCACCGTATTCCATCGACGAAAATGACAGCATTCTGATCGACCCCGGGAGCGAGATTATCTTTTAGTCGGGGGGTATGAGGGCGGAAGACTCGTTCGAACTGACCCGGTTTTACACCCGTAGCCGGCCAGACGCACAGGTGTAGTACGGTTTTTGATGAAAAGGGGATTTGCAGGGTCGGAAGCGCCTGGAATTATGGAACAGGATGAAGAGAAGAGGGGAGTAATCGAGAGGAAGCATTAAGGCAATCGGGGAGTCAGGCGATACTGTTTGCGCATAAAAAAACCGCGCCGTCGGCTAAAAACCGGCGGCGCGGTTTGGATTTACGGTCCTGTTTACTGTAATCCCTTTACAGGAACAGCGGAGCGAGTACCAAAGTAATGGTAGACAACAGTTTCACGAGAACGTGCAGCGACGGGCCTGCGGTGTCCTTGTAGGGATCGCCGACGGTGTCACCGACAACGGCTGCACCGTGCACGGGATTCTTGGTCTTGTTGCCTTGCGCATCGGTCAGGTACTTCCCGCCATGCGCACCGGCTTCGATGTATTTCTTGGCGTTATCCCAGGCACCACCGGAGTTGTTCAGGAACAAAGCCATCAGAATGCCGCCGATGGTTCCCACCATCAACAAACCGGCTACCGCCTCCGCCGAGATCAATTCCTGACCCTCGGTAATGAACATGCGGAAAATCAAGCCGATGGCCACCGGGCCGAGAACGGGAAGCAAACCGGGAGCCACCATTTTCTTGAGGGCCGACTTGGTCACAATGTCCACGCAGGAGCCATAATCCGGCGTAAAGTCCTTAGGGAACTGAATGATGTCGTTGACGCGTGGCAGTTTGGCATACTGGCGTCGAACTTCCTCAATGATCGACTGGGCGGTTTTGCCGACCGCGCGGATCGCCATCGAGGAGAACAGGAAGACCAGCATGATGCCGAAGAACGCGCCGCAGAATACCTCCGGCTTGGAGAGATCGACGGTGAAGTGGAAGCCTTCCGGTTTTCCCGCGTACTGGATGACCTCATCCATGTATGCCTGGAAGAGCAGGTAGGCGGCCAACCCGGCGGAGCCGATAGCGTACCCCTTGGTGAGCGCCTTGGTGGTGTTTCCGACAGCATCCAGGCGGTCCGTTTTTTTGCGGATTTCCTCGGGCTGCTGACTCATCTCCACAATGCCGCCCGCGTTATCGGTGATCGGCCCGAAGGTGTCCATGGCCAGGATATATGCGGCGGTTGCCAACATGCCCATGGTGGCCACGGCGGTTCCGAAGAGACCGGCGTGCTCCAGGCCGCTGGTTTTACCGAGGTAGTACGAACCGAGCAGCGCGGCGATCATGACGATGGTCGGCGCGGCGGTGCATTCGAGGCCGACGGCGGTTCCGGCGATGATGTTGGTGGCAGGGCCGGTTTTGGATTGTTCGGCGATGGTCTGCACCGGGCGGTACTTATATTCGGTGTAGTACTGGGTGATGTAAACGAACAGCACAGAGGTCACGACGCCCACGACTCCGCACAGGAAGAAGTGCCACCAGGCGCTGGGAGCGGCCTCCGTATACAGCAGCCAGCGGGTTGCGATCAGGAACCCCACCATCGCCAGGGCCACGGCGATGTAATAACCCCGGTTCAGGGCGGTCATGGGATCCATTTTTTCCTCTTTGTCCAGCTTGACCATCATGATGCCGATGACGGAGGCGATGATTCCAAAGGCACGGGCGACCAGGGGGAACATCATCACGCCGATGATCCCCATGGAGAAGCCAATGCCCGCTTTTTCGGAGATACCGGCGAGGGTTGCGCCGAGGATCATCGCGCCGATGTTTTCGGCGGCGGTGGATTCGAACAGGTCGGCACCACGGCCCGCGCAGTCGCCGACGTTATCGCCGACGAGGTCGGCGACCACGGCGGGATTGCGGGGGTCATCTTCCGGTATCCCGGCTTCCACTTTGCCGACCAGGTCCGCGCCGACATCGGCGGCCTTGGTGTAGATTCCGCCGCCGAGTTGGGCGAACAGGGCCACAAAGGACGCGCCGAATCCGTACCCGACAATCAGCAGGGGAATGCGGGTTGACTCAACGGTTGTGGTCATGCTGACCAGCGCATAGAGACCTGCGACGCCGAGAAGGCTCATGGCAACGACCAAGAGGCCGGACACGGCCCCGCCGCGCAAGGCGATCTGCAAGGCATCGTTCAGGCTGCTGAGCGCCGCATGCGCGGTGCGGATGTTGCTGCGGATTGAGACCCACATGCCCACGTATCCCGCGAACATGGAGCAGAGCGCGCCCAGGATGAACGAGAAACCAATCCAGAAGGCCAACGCCAGGGACGATCCCACCGGGTCGAAGTCATGATGGCTGCGGATGAAGCCATAAGCGATGAAGATGATCAGCGCCACAATTACCGACAGAACCATAATGGTCTGATTCTGGCGGCGCAGAAATGCCTCCGCGCCTTCCTTGATTGCGTTGGAGATTTTCTGCATCTCCGGACTGCCCGTACTCTTGTTCAGCACCCATCGGGACAGGTAGTACGCGAACCACAGCCCGAAGAGACTGATTGCGATGACGATAGCCAACAATACGAACGTCGTCATGCTGCTCTCTATCCTTTCGTTTTGTTTTTGTTGTCAAAACCGAATCATCTTCCCGACGATCCCGGCGATAACCAGATTACAGGACTGTTTTCCCGGACGATTGCATGCGACCTTACGACATGCATGTCGCCGCCTGCTTCAGAATCCCAATCCTAACCTCCGCAGAGGATGAGATTGATCAGAGTAAAGAGGGGAAATTCCCTCCATTTTCCGTGGGAGCGAGACCCTCCGAGGACTTTTTCCGACCGGATTGGATGGGAAAGACGGGTCATGCCAATCAGCCTGCTGCTACGCGCATGGATCTTGAGTAGTCTAAGCCCCTTCCTGGGGCTGTTCAAGGTTCCACGCCCGACTTACGGCAGGGCGCGGTCGGGTGGTCAGTGTCACGTTTCATGACATTTCTTTTACATGGTGCCGTCGGAATTGTTTTTTTGAGGTTTATTCTCGATTTTTGAGAAGGATATCCCGAATTCGGGACGGTGCGGTCCCGGGAACAGGGCAAGTGGGTGGTTGACCTTTTGGCGGACCGGAGTAGAATGATTGGCGATGGGAATCGGGTCCTCACGGAAGGGGACATCTCGCGGATAGGGGATTCTCAGGCGGAGCGATCGGCTCAGAGAGAACTGTGGGATGAAAGAGAGCAGCGACTCAAGACAATCCATCGTGTGGGAAAAGATACTCTCTTTGCCTGCCAAGGAGCTTGCCTCCCAGGTCAGACGAGCCGCCGTTGAATGCCAGAGCGCCCTGTCCATGCTCACGGGACGCAAGGAGATCCCTGCCGACGTGCTCAACAGCCTTCAACAAGAAGTGAGTGGAATGCTGGAACGGATCGGGCTGATTATTGGCCGTCTGCATTTCACGGACACGCAGGCCAAAGACCTGAGCGACACGCCCACGATGCAGCGTTATCTGAATATCCTCAAGATTCTACAAGGCGGCAGAGGAAATCTGTCCCCCTTCGAAAAACATGCACTGGAAACAGAGCGTGATGCAATTGCGGAAAACGCGTTTGGGGAGATTGCCAAGTTGGGATCGCTATTGCAGGCGGGATTGCTGCTTCGCCTGGAGGTCATTCAGCATTGGAAGGCGCTTCTTTACAAGGCTGTCGAGACGTACAGCAAGTTCAAAGATGTGTTGAGGAATAGTCTTCATGCGATCAAGAACCAGGTTACGAACAGTACCGTGGGCAAAATCCTGATTGCGGTGCTGTCCCATGAGGACACATTTCCTTCCAGATTGTTCAACGCCAGGAAACGTGAATTACCGTCCGATCTGGGAGACATGGACCGTCATGCCGTACAGGAGCTTGAGGAACTCTGTGCTGTGGAGTCCCAATTGCAGGTAGTCCGGGGTGAGGTAGTCAAACTGGAACATACCGATTCCCGTATCCGGTACGAGATTCGGAGAACCGGGACGAAAGACGCGGCCAAAGTACAGGCTGTTCTTTCCGGCCAAACCGCTGCATCGGAGGAAGGCGCATCCCAACAATCCGAAGGCGAAGCCGATTCGAGAGCGCCGAGCATTTTGAAGCGCGCGGATGATTGAGGTATTGCCGGTCGAAATAGGGTTGATGCTACTATTGTCTCCCTCACCCTAACCCTCTCCCGGAGGGAGAGGGGATTTCCAGGAGATTTCCTGGTCCGGATCCGTTCAGGTGACCGGGGTGAGGGGGAGATCGCCGAGAAGGAGACGGGCGACATTTTCGGCGGCGAGAAGGCGAGCACGTTTGCGGGCCTCACGAGTTGCACCGCCGATATGCGGGGTCAGGACGACGTTCGGCATCTCTAAGAGAGCCGGATGCACCTCCGGTTCGTTCTCAAATACATCCAGCCCTGCCCCGGCAAGCCGGCACGACCTGAGAGCCTCTACCAGCGCACTTTCCTCTACTACTCGTCCACGGGCCATATTGATGAACAGGGAACCGTGTTTCATCTGCTCGAACCGTTGACGATTCATTAACCGCTCGGTTTCGGGAGTAAGGGGAACGTGGAGCGAGACAATATCCGACTCGGCAAGCAGGCTGTCCAAATTGCGCCGTGCCGGATCATCGGTCTGCTGACGTCGGTAATGGATTACCTGCATATCGAATCCCCCCGCCCTTCGGGCGACCGCCTGTCCGATCTTGCCGTATCCGACGAGTCCAAGCACCTTTCCGGCCAGTTCGATTCCATCAAACTGTTCCGGCTGCAGAGCTCGCCAGGCTCCTGAACGGACATATTGACAAGCCGACTCGATCCGTCGGGTGAGGGCGAGAAGCAGCGCCATCGTGAAATCCGCCGTGGAATTGACTACCGCATCGGGGATATATGTAGCGATAATTCCGCGTTCGGCCAATAACGGAAGGTCCAGATTATTTGTTCCGATGGCAATATTGGCAACGATTTTCAGGTTGGGAGCAGCATCGAGCAGTTCACGATCCACGCGCAATTCGCCCAGGTTCATGATTGCGGCCAGGTCGGGGGCGTGTTGAAGTACTTCCTCACGCGACATCAGCCGTCCATCGGGGGAACCTTTAATTACTTCGGCAATTCCTTCCAATGGAAGGAGATGTTCGGGAGGAGGTGAGTCGGTGATCAAGACTTTCGGTGTCGCGATTTCGTGGTTCACTGAGATTCCTCACATTCGTTCGGAATGACAATTGTCCAGTTTCATTAGCATGGAACGGGTGAACGACTTACTCCGCTCCGGCCGTCCCTTTTGGCTTCTTCGGCTCTGAGGGAACATCCTCCGCATTGGTTGAGGGCAGCCATTTCTGTAGATCTGCCTTGATGGCCGTGTATTGCGGATCTCCGGCGAGATTGGTCCATTCCAGGGTATCCTTGGAATGGTCGTACAGTTCCTCGGTCTTGTCGGAGTACTGGATATATCGCCAGCGGGCGGAACGGACGGAGTGATTGTTCCGACCGTGTGTCGTTAATGCGGGCCGGTCCCACGGCGTGTACGGATTTTTTAGTAATGGAAGAAGGCTGACGCCCTCCAATTCCGGCTTTTTATCCAGATTGCACAAGTCGATGAGCGTGGGGTAGATATCCAGCAGGTTCACGGGAGCGTCGCACCGTCCGCCGGCAGAAGTGACACCCGGCGCAATGACCATGAGGACATTATGAGTGGCTTCCTCCCAGAGTGCGAACTTGCGCCAGTGGAGTTTTTCGCCCAGATGCCAGCCATGATCGGACCACAAGACGATGATTGTGTTGTCGCGATATGCGCTTTCATCAAGCGCCTGGATTACGCGACCGACGCATTCATCCATGAAGCTGATGCTGGCAAGATAGGCCTGGACGGCCTTTCGCCACTGGTCGTATTTGATTACGTTTGCATGGTCCTTTTCTGGTTTCGCCATGCTCTTTCCGATGGGGGGAACATCGTCCAGATCGTCGTCCTTTACAATGGGTAATGTAATTCCGTCCAGCGGGTACTGCTCGAAGTATTTCGGCGGAACATACCAGGGCAGATGAGGACGGAAGAACCCACATGCCCGGAAGAACGGCGTGTCGTGTTTTTTGCGGAGATGTTCGATTGTGCGGTCTGCAACCTGCCAGTCGCCCATTTCGAACGGGCTGACATCGACCGGTCCCCAGTCGAAATGTGCGGCGTCGGGGATGCCGTTCAGAGGGAGTTTGTCTTCGGGAGGCGTGGGATCATCGGGTCGGCTTTTTGTCTGGGATGGCCAGTAGTCCATCCAGGAAGGGGGATCGAGAAAGGCATCATGGTAGATCTTTCCCGCGCCGGTTGCGGAATATCCGTGCGCCATGAAATGTTGAGGGATCGTGACTACATCCTTGAGAATTGCGCTCTTTCGCCAGGGCTGGCTGTTATGGTAGACACCGGAAGTAGCTGGGCGAATGCCGGTCATCAGGGCAGCACGGGACGGATTACAGGCGGGTGCGGCGCAATAGGCGCTTGTGAACAGGACTCCCCGCGCGGCCAGGGCGTCCAGGTTGGGTGTCTTGACATCGGGATGCCCGCCGAGGCAGCCGATCCAATCGTTGAGGTCGTCTATTGCGATGAACAGAACATTCGGCTTTGAGGTTCCATCGGGGCCGGCTTGTAGCCGAATCGGTCCCGCAGTCAGGGCGGCCATTCCGGTTCCGGCTACTTTCAGGAAATCGCGACGTTTCATTGTGCTTCTCCTATACCTATTTGACGAACTCGAAAGCGAACAGGTTGGCGTTCGTTATTTCAAATTCAACCTGGATGCTCTTGCCGGCGACGGCAGAGAGATCGCTTTTGCGCCAACGGACCGGGGCGCGCAATGAGTCCTCGGTAATCGGTTCGCACTCGGCAAAGGTCAGGCCCGGAAAGGCTTTGCCCGTGTCTGCGTTGATGATCTGCGCGCGTAATTGTCCGCCGGATGCGTTCACATTTACCTGTAGCGTCCCTGCAGGTGTAGTCAAGGCAATCGGAACGGTTTTCAGCGTGCCGGATTGTGTGCCGCTCGCGCGTCGGGCAACGTAGCGATCCAGCGGCATTTTGACCAGGCCGATCTGACGCTCCGACAGGCGGTTCATTTTGTGCCCCTGTTTGTATCCGCCGTAGTAGAGATAGACCTCATCGCCGACGATCAGCTGATCATCAATCCAGGCGTGGGCGTGATCCCAGGCGGCGGGATTGTCATCCGGTTCGAAGAATTTGGCGCGGTCCCGCACCCAGGTTCGACCATCGCGACTCCAGGCGAGGGAAGTGTGAGCTCGCCCGAAACTGCCTTCCTCGGTTCCTGTGGCGCGAAGATCATCGCGGAGGATTTTGACCATGCCGATCAGCAACGAGCCTCGTGCGAGGTAGCCATCCATCGCGTAGAACTGGGTCTCGCCTTCATCCCACTTGCTGCTCGCAACCAGTACAAACCAGGGTTTCTCCCAATGCAGGAGATCGTTACTGAAACTCATCATGGTTGTGCGTCGTTGTCCGCTCCAGTTGGCGCTTGTGATGTAAGTCGAGATGGTTGCGACATAGACCTTGCGGATGGGGTCCCAGGAGAGTCCGGTGATATCATGGTCGTGCGGTATGATCACACCCTCGGTAAGCGGACGCCAATGAATCCCATCGGCGGAAACCAGCAGACGAAAGCCGCCATCCAGCCAATAGCTGTAAACATATCGCGCGGATGGATCGGGATGTTTCGGCCCGCGATCCAGGACCGAGGAACCGAACTGGATTTCCGGTGTTTCGCAGATTTGAGACGGGCGAATGAAATGGATGCCGTCCTCCGATTCCATGGTCGCCAGATGCGAGCGGCCGGTGTTTTTGTCATCGCGCCACGCGCCGTACCAGATTCGATATCGTCCCGTCTGCGGATCGCGGATCACGCTCAGGTAAGGCTGGAAGCAACGATCTTCGGGGCCGGTGACAATGGGATTGGGGATGGCGGGGTCCCGCTGCGGTTGAATCACAATGCGCTCGATATTGGCGCTTTGGGCGATGAGATAGTTATCCATGAGCAGGTGCGGACCGGGCTGTGCGGGCACGGGGAGGTCGGCCTTTGGGGCCGGTCCGGGGATGCCGTCATCCGGTCGATAGATTACGGAGCGATCCTCCCGGTCCGTTGCACCGGATGGAGTATCGTCGGCACTTGCTGCGGAAGTTGTCAACAGGAGGATCAGGAGAAGTGGGATTGGGTGGATTTTCATGGGCGTTCTCAAGGATGAGGATGATTTGATGTTCTGCATTTATCAGAACGCAAATGGGCAGGAAGGGCAAGAGGGGGGAGAGGGAGAGCAATTAAGAATTAAGAATTAAGAATTAAGGACACGGACGAGCACGGACGGACACGGACGAGCACGGACGGACACGGACGAGCACGGACGGACACGGAGAAGTATTTCTTTTGCCTTGCATTTCGTGTATTGAATCGAGGGCGTGAAGCCAAGCTGGCGCGTACCGTTCGGCAGCAAACCGGCGAGTCGAGAAGAGGCGTGGATCGATGCGGATCCTGCATGTCCTTCCATACTTTTATCCGGCCTGGCGCATGGGAGGCACTCCCAGGGCGGTCTATGAGCTTGCCCTGGTCCAGAAAGATCTCGGTCATGAAGTCGCGGTTGTGACGACCGATCTGAGTTCTCCCGGCCATGGGTTATCCTTTTCATCTTTTGATCCGAGTGACGTTCTCCAGGAGACACCGGACGGCTTTGCGGTGAATCACCGAGGATTGGAGATTTTCTACTATCGTTCGCGAACGGCTCATTGGTCTTCGCGTATCGGGGCCTATTTAACTCCCGGCTTTTTACGGCAGTTGAATACGACAGCAGAAGAGAAGATCCCGCAGGTGGTTCACATCCATGAGTTTCGTACCGGACTGTCTTTGTCGGCAGCCGCTTTTGCCCGCGAGCGCGGCATCCCTCTTGTCGTGTCAACCCACGGATCGCTCTTTTCACCGTGCTCCGTCGGGAAGAGAGCGCTGAAAAGGATTTTCGATCTCGCGATCGGTCACCGGCTTGCATCTCAGACCGCCTGTTTCCATGCAGTCTGTACCCATGAAGCCGAGCAGATTGAACGCCTGGGTGTCAGCCAGAAGAAGATACGAGTCATCCCCCACGGGTTCAGTCCGGCGGGGTGTTCTCGTGAGAATACGATGCGGAAACCGCCGTTTCCCGCTCTTCTGTTTGCAGGCCGAATCGATCCCATCAAAGGTCTTGATACGCTGCTGCAAGCCTGGTCCCTCGTCACGTGCCAATATCCGGAGACCGGATTGCTGCTCCTCGGACACGGTGATCCCGGTTATATCAAGACGCTCACAGTTCGATTCGGTCTCCTGCGCACTGTCGAACCGGAGTGGCAGGCCGGCAAAGCCGTATATGGCGGTCATGCATCACCGTCGGTGGTTGCGGAAAGACTGTCCCGTGCATCCTGCCTGGCCGTGCCATCCAACTACGAGATTTGGGGGCTTGTGATTCTCGAATCGTTGGCGGCGGGGTGCCCGGTTGTTGCGACGCAGATCTGCGGTTGCCTCGAATATCTGGACGGCGTATCGGGGGTGACCGTTGTCCCGGCGGAGCACGTTGAATCACTGGCCGAAGCACTCAAAGCGGTCATCACAGCCCCTCCACCGGTATCCTCATTACCGGCCGGCTTATCCTGGCAGTGCGTCGCCGAAGAAATGGTGGCGCTCTATTGCCGTGAGATAGAGAACCGAACGGATTCCGGACGCAAATAGCAGGCTTTGCGCCGAGATTCGGATCATGCAACGGACTTTTTGTGAGAGCAAGCAGAGCCTGCCGGTCAAACTGAGACGGGAATTCAATCACGGCTTTACCATTCATGCATCCGGATGGTAAAGTGTCTTTCCAATTTTGGTATTCCGCCACTTGCCAGGTAGATCCGTCAGCCAAAGTGACGTCGATACTCCGGACTATACGGAAATGTCTCCATCAGACACGATTATCATTCTTCCCGCCTACAACGAGGCGAACCACATTTTGCAAACGCTCGCCGATCTTTCCAGCGTATCGACTCAGGCCGAGTACGATCTGCTGGTTATTAACGACGGGTCCACGGATCAGACGGCGGATCTGGCGCGTCAGGCGGGCTGTCCCTGCCTATCACTTCCCGTTCATCTGGGGTACGGAACCGCGCTTCAAACCGGTTACAAATACGCGGTTCGGAATGGATACCGATATGCGATCCAGATGGACACGGACGGGCAACATGACGTCCGATTTCTTCCGGAGATCCACCGGCAGTTAAGACTGAAGACAGCCGATGTGGTGGTCGGTTCGCGCTTCCTGCCGCACGATGAGACCAGTCCGACGCCCCGGAGACCGATTTACGCAGGCACCCTTTTACGGCGTTTGGGCATCCGGTTGTTTCGAATCATTTTGCGATTGTGGGGGCTTTCCGTGACCGATCCGACATCCGGATTTGTCGGATTACAGCGATCGGCCTGCGAGTTTCTGGCGACGGATATCTTTCCATTTGACTATCCTGACGCCGATGTGCTTCTCCTGTTGCACCGGAACGGCTTTGCCATCCGCGAGATTCCTGTATATATGTACACGAACCCGGAACGGGGGAGTATCCATCGAGGATGTGCTCCATTCTGGTACATGATCAAGGAGCTCCTTGCGGTGCTGTTTGCGGGGGTTCGTTCGAGAGAAATCGTGTGATCGACGCACTTTACTCAGTGCCAGGAGGAACCGTCATGCCACTCACCCAGAAAATCTTCGCCGTTATCTTCAGCGTCCTGTTCCTTTACGCGATCTTTGAGATGGTGAGAAAACGGCGGCTGCTCGAGCAGTATTCCGTGATTTGGCTGGCCTTGGGGACCATCATGCTCGTCCTGGGGCTCTGGTATGACGCTCTGTTATTCGTTACAAGGCTGATCGGCGCCGGATTCACGAGTTCGACACTCTTTTTCTTCGGCATAACCATCTGTCTGCTGCTCAATCTTCAAGCATCATTCGAACTATCCCGCAATGCGACTCACATCAAGAACCTGACCCAGGAGGTTGCTCTGCTCAAGCACGAATTGGAGGAGAAACAGAAGGAGATGAACCAATGACGGTTCATCGCCTTAACAGACTGATGAGGATGCCGGCCAGGGCGGCACTGTTTCTCAAGAGGAGAACCAATGGATAGAGCCACAAAGCGGGGTCGCAGCGTAATCGCGCGAGCCGCAGAGTCCATACCGCGTTGAAAGACATCGAACCACACCACACCCACACCGTCGCCCACGGAAACCACCACGCGCAAACCAGTGAGGCATAGGCCAACGCGGTCAGAAGAACCAAAAGGGCGACCCATCGGTCCGCGGGGTAAAGAAACCTCTGAGTCACCTGGGGACGGAACCGGCCATACCAATAGAATCGGGCCAGGTACGCACCAAGAGATGTCTTAAAGGCGTGAATTGCCTGTGCCTCCCGGACGAAGCGAAGGTGGAATCCCGCCCGGATCAGCCGCGCATTGAAGTCTGAATCCAGCGTGGCGTTGTAAAGAGTTTCATCGAATCGTCCGATGCGCTCGAACGCCCAGAAATGATACAATGCGTTGGCGGAAGAGATGTGAGCCGCATAACGCGGCTGGTCAACCAGTTTTACTTCGACCTCGATTGCGGCAAGGCGGGCGATCCATGGCGCTTCCGATACACCGATCAGACATCCGCCCGCGCCGGCGACGCTTTCTTCCTGCAAGGCTTCCAGGCACAGCCGCACCCAATCGCGGGCCAGAACCACATCACTCTCGACAATCGCCACGTACTCCCCCGAAGCCCGTTCCAGACCCCGGTTCAATGCCGCTGCTTCGCCTTTATGCTCCCCCTCCAGCAGTTCGATGCTCATGGCTGGATTCAGGGCTGCGAACTCGCGCACCAAATCTCGTGTGGAATCTGTGGAACCATCATCGACAACAATGATGCGGTATCGGACATCCGGAGCGTCTTGAGCCAGAATGGACTGAAGAGTCGAGACTATGGTCGATTCCGCGTTGAATGCGGGAACGAGAAAAGTGACAGTCATTGGATTCCTGCAACGCTATAATGATCGAAGACCTAATCGGTTGTGATCTCAGAAAAAGGAACGCCTGGCTGCAACAGGTAAGCGTTCGTGAGCGCATCACAGCCTCCACACACCGACCGTTGGTTGTGGAAGAAATCATCCCAGGCCGGGGAGCGCCACACCGCCAGGATATCACCCGATACCTCCTGCAAATTGCCGAACGATCTATGTCGCAAGTCGCAACATGGGGTGACATCCCCTGCGACCGTGACATAAACCGAATCGTCAGTCTTAAGACAATACCTTTTCTCATCCATCAAGGCTCTAAGCCATGCCGGTTGCCGATTCACTGACCAGACACGTATGCCTCGGTTCCTGCCGTAACCGGCCAGT
Source organism: Candidatus Omnitrophota bacterium (assembly GCA_029568995.1). Taxonomy (GTDB): domain Bacteria; phylum Hinthialibacterota; class Hinthialibacteria; order Hinthialibacterales; family JAKPRU01; genus JAKPRU01. The sequence goes on from JAKPYU010000054.1 coordinate 28,829, forward strand.
TCTGCCAGCAGCGCCTGCTCCTCCTGCCAGGGTGGGCGAGCGTCAAGGTGATCGGGGGCGGGAAGAAGACGAACGAGATTCACCTCGTCGAGTGTCAATTCGGCCGCCAGGTCGATGATCCGCAAGGTATGGTCGCGAATGACCGGCGAAGCCACACATTGAAGCCGTATACGCGGTTCTCGCATTTTGTTCCGAACTTGCGCCAGGCACCGAATCCGGTCGACGACCTGCTCGGATGGAGGATGAAGAAAGGGCAAGAAAGACCGATCCGCGATCTCCTGATCCGGCCACAGATCCAGCGATAGGGTAACGCCGGCCACCCGCCGCTGAACGAGCGCCCGGGCCAGTTCCTCATCCAGTAGAGATCCGTTCGTGGTAAAGCGGATGTTCGAAGAAGGCCAGGCATCCCCGATCCGGTCGATCGCCTGGAGAAATCTCGGATGGAGCAATGGTTCGCCCCAGCCGGTCAGAACAACATTGCGGATGGGTGGAGTAGCAGCCAACAGCCTGTCCAGGATGTCAAGCGACAAGTCTTCGCGGGGGATTGCCCCCGTTGTGTGCGGACACATCCGACATGCGAAATTGCAGCGATTTGTCAGCTCGATCTGGATTTCCCGGGGGTGACGGGCACGGAAATGCAGCCCCAGCCGGAGCGCTTTACGGACTCTGCCGACACCGTCGATAAACATCAGTCCTCCACTTACCGGCGCGTGACCAGACGTAAAGCAAGCCAAGCGTCCGACAAAAGAGACCGCAGCGACCTGGCATGTCGCAGTCTCCACCAAACCTGCGACGGACGAAGGTAAAAACGCCGATACGCCTGGTCGACCAGCCGGTTCAACCGTTCCCGCGAAAGATGAGGATAGGACACGATACTTTTGCGAAACGGATTGATCGCGTCGTCTTCATCGACCAGGAAACCCTCTCGGCACGCCTGTTCATAGAACGGCGTTCCTTTGAAAGGGGTTGCGACAGTGAACATGACATGGTGTACGTCCAAATCCAAGAGCGTGTCCACCGTATGACAAATGTTTTCCTCCTGCTCAAGCGGGCATGTGCCGAACATGATGTTGATCTTCGGCTCGATGCCGTAACGTCGCAAAAGAGAGATGGACCGGTAAATGGTTTCGACTTTCAGGTCCTTATGAATCGCATCGAGAATCGGTTGTGAAAAAGTCTCCACCCCGATGTCAATTGTCACACATCCTGCTGCACTCAAAAGCCGGACAATTTCTTCATCAACAAGATAATCCGAGCGCGACAAGCATCCCCACTGGAGATCGAGCGACCGCAGCCCGTCGCATATTTCTTTTGTGCGGGACCGTCCCCCGAGGAATTGATCGTCCATGACCATGACGGCCCGGTAACCCGCCTCGGCGATTTCGCGGAACTCCGCGATAACCCGCGCCGGTGAAGCGAATACGGCGGGAGGTTTCTCTCCGGGATGACAGCGCACGTATTCCAGTTCCCGCGCGAAACTGACGGAATTCGGGACACAGAATGCGCATCGCCACCGGCATCCACGCGACGCCAGGATGGTCGCAACAGGGCGAACGGAGAATTTCGGATTGAATAAGGCTCTCTTGTGTCTTTGGACGGCCGGATGGCGGTGGTGGGTGAAGGGAAGGTTGTCCAAATCGACGAACTGCTCGCTATGCGGTGTTTCGCAGATCTCTCCGTTGCGGACATAGGAAGCGCCGATCGGCTCCCCTGTGGCAAGATAATCGGCGACATGCCTTTCCGGTTCTCCCCGGAAAACCAGAACCCGACCCTCGGAGATTTGCGGCGGGATCGCTCGCAGGTATTCCTCCGGGACCCGTGTCGGCTCAGGGCCATGGAAGAAGATTCGAGCCTTCGGGGCACACTCCAGCAACAGGGGCAAAACGGCCAGGTCGGTGGGCTTGGCGAGAATGACCGAGTGCAACACAACAACATCCGGGTGCCAGTCTGCCACTCTCCGCAAGAACTCATCTCGGGAGAACCGCTCCAGAACGGCATTGATCAGATCCACCTCATGCCCCCGGCCTTCCAGGTATGACATCAGGTACAGTTGTGCCAGATCGGGCAGCGGATACAGCATGTAGGTGCATCCGGCGAAGCGTTCCGGAATCCTGTAACGATCCAGCGGGGGAGGTTCCGCGAAGAGGATCCGTTGAGGGGATGTGGTTGTCATCGATTCCTTCCGTATAGCAAGCCGAATCCAGCATAGGCCGGAAAAACCTATTCATGTACGCGCCGGGTTGTGTGTGCTCCGGTCGTTTTCGGGTTTCGACAGTTTGCCTGACCGTCGAAGCGCCAGCGCAGACCGAACCGCCCCCCAGATGAAACGGGGTGACGGATGCCGGATTGCACGGGCCGCATAGTCGATCCAAATTCGCGGCTGTTTATAGAACTCACGGAGCAGCCGCGAGTGCCACGCGCGAAGATCCTCCTTCGTTAATCCATGGGGCACAAAGGCCGGTTCTATGAGGTTCATGCAAGCCCAGTCATTGTCCATTGTTCCGTACAACGACGCTTCCTGAGACAAGGGCGAGCCGGGGAATGGAGTCATGCACATCACGCTCACGTCCGACAGAGGCAGCCGGTGCATGAGTTCATCTGTCTGCTCCAGCGTCTCGATGGTTTCGCCGGGACTGCCGACGATAAAGAAGCCTTTCGCCCGGATTCCGGCACGACGCGTGATGCGAACGGCTTCCTCAATCTGGGCGAGAGTGATCCGTTTCCCCAGCCGGTCCAGGATCGCCTGAGAGCCGCTTTCGATACCGAACGAGATGTGCCAGCAGCCTGCCCGGCGCATGAGATCGAGAAGATCCGGCTTGACCAGGTCCACGCGGCTGTTACAGGACCATGAAAGGCGGAGATTGGATCGGATCAACGCCTCGCAGATTGCCTGAAGCCGCCGAGGGAGAAGCATGAACGTATCATCCTCAAATGTGAGATCTCGAATCCGATAGTCGGTTACCAGATGTCGGATCATCTCCAGAAGGTATTCCGGCGAATAGCCGCGCACGCGATCACCGAACACGCTCGTATCGCAGAATATGCATGTGTACGGGCAACCCCGTGAGGTCACCAGCGATGTGGAAGGAAGACGCCGGACTTTGAAATAGGGTGGGTTGTACGCCTGTGGAAATCCCGATAACAGATCCCATGCGGGAAACGGGAGCGAGTCCAGATCGACGATGGTTTCGCGATTCTCTGTGCGGATTATCTTGCCTTGAGAGTCCCGATACACGATTCCCCTTACCTTCGACAGATCCCCTCCGTCGATCAAAACGCCAAGAAGATCGGGCAGTGTCTGCTCCCCCTCGCCGATTACCGCGACATCGAAGTGATTGCCGCTCTGAAGGGTTTGTTCGGGGACCGCGGTGGCGTGAGGCCCTCCAATCAGCACCGTGAGATCGGATCGGCGGTCCTTTAGTTCTTTGGCGAATTGCTGCGCCGGGAGAACCGATAAGGTTGTTATGCTCAACCCGACAATCCGAGGTCCAAGGGCCTCGACTCGGTTAAGCGCCTGCTGGAATGAGAGGTTCTCGGCGGAAGCGTCCAGGACAGAGACGCGACGTCCCCCGGCGCGAACCACGGCGGCTAGAGTTAAAATCCCCAAAGAGGACGCGCCGCTGCCGGCACCCGATAGATCTCCGTATCGTTGCTCCATGCTGCAGGGAGGTGTCATCAATAGAAGATCCATAGGAGGAATCCTGAGCGATCCGCAACTCGTGAAGGGAAGTACACTCCTGTTGTCTTTCCATCAACGCACAAAACGATGAAAGTCTGCATTGATGCGGTCCGTTCGCATACGGCCCGTCATCGAATCCTCATCAAACACTTACTCTACCATTGCCTCGAAGTCTCGTGCTAGGATCGCCGAAAAATGGCAAGATCATCGGAGAAACAGACACTAATCCGTGAAGTATATATGAGTTATTTTTCATCAAAGCGCGGCAACCGGTAAGAATCTAAAGAATCGTTTTGGCTATGACGCAGCGCCCTCCCATCCTGACCAACCCCTGGATCCACGTCCCGGTGATTCTGATTCTTGTGTTCCTGGCGTATATTCCCGCTTTGTCTGTGTCGTGGTACTTCGATGACTTCAGTTACGCCGTTGAGAACTGGAAATTACACACGCCGGAGAGGATGAATCTGGTTTTTCATAATTTCCTTCATCGCGGCGTGGTGCTTTTGAGTTACGCGATCGATTGGCATCTTTCCAACAAATTCGGTCTTCAAGACATTTCCACAGAGACGGTCAATCCCTCGCTGCCGATTTATCATCTTTCGAGCATCGTCTATCACCTGCTGAATGTGGCAGGGGTATTCCTGCTGGTCCGCAAGCTGATCTCTTTGCTGAGCGGCGTAGAGAAGAAGGAAGGCGCGGAGGCGGAGAGCGAACCGATGTGGCCGGCATCGGCCGTCGCGCTGCTGTACGGCCTGCATCCGATCAACACGGAGGCCGTAACCTACCTGTCGGGCCGCGCTTCGGTTTTGGCAACGATCGGGTACGTTTTCGGATTATGGAGCTTCTTGATTGCCGCGGAGCGGTTTGGGTTTCTTGACGAGCATCCGGGGGAGCGGTCACGCCGCGACCGTGTCATCGGGATATCTGCGTTTCTGTGCGCAGCCGTGTGTTTTGTTCTGGGGATCGGATCAAAAGAGATTATTGTCACGATGCCTGTCATGGGGATCCTGATTCTGGCTTTTCTCATAGCGCGTCAATTCCCGCTGGGAACGGTGTTGAGACGCTTGCTTCCGTTTTGCGCGTTCGCGGGTGTTCTTGTGGTGGGGTTCCTCGTATACCGTATCCAATCTCTCGGTGGGATCGTGGGTTTCGAGGAGTCCGGCATCCGACCGTGGTGGGTGAATCTGCTCAGCCAGATTGGGGTGATCAGTCTTTATTACCTTCCGCGACAGTTATGCCTGCTGCCTTTGTGTATCGAGCCGGAAGTGCCTGAAATCCACAGTATCTTGCATCCGAACGTGATTTTCGGAATCATCGTGTTGGGCGGGTTGGTGTTTCTGGCGGTGCGGTCTGCCGAACGAGCGCCCCTCGTCACCATCGGATTGCTTTGGTATTTCGTTGCTCTTGCGCCGACCTCCAGCATCGTGCCTCTCAACGATTTGGCGGCGGAGCGTCATACGTACCTGCCGAATGTCGGTTTTGTGCTGGCGTTTGCAGGCGGATTGAATTGGGCCGGAGCGACCCTGGCGCAACTTAGATCTCAACCCCATGCGTCAACGGGTAAAGTGCCGATTGTGGTGGTTGGATGCCTCGCTGTTTTACTGGGCGCTTTCACGGTAGAACGGAACCTTCTTTACACAGACCCGATTCAATTCTGGCTGGACACGGAACGACGCTCGCCGCACAAATCGCGCGTTCAAGGCCACCTTGCGCGAGAGTATCACAATCTTGCGCGAGCCTGCCTGGTCGATAACCGTCTCCAGGAAGCCGAGGAGGCATTGCAGGAGACCTTGCGACGTTTTGCGCACATTCCACCCGAGATCCGACCGCTGTTTGCGGACACTCCTGTTGTTCTGGGAGTCCTTCTTATGACCGAGTCCAAGGAATACACGAAGGCCGCCCAGTTATTCGAACAGTGTATCCAGTACTGGCCGGAGCAGAATGCAATCTGGAACAACCTGGGAATCTGCTATCTGAAGACGGGCGAGTTGGGCAAGGCCAGAGAATTAGCCCTCCAGTGGCTCAAGAGAGATCCCGACAGTGTTTCTGCCCGATTGTTGACGGCGAACTGTTTATACGCAGAAGGGAATATGGATCAGGCTGAAATCTCCTACCTCGAAATCATCAACACTTATGGTGAAGTTCCAAGCGCTTTGGGCATTCTTGCCAACATTGCCCGGGCCAGGGGAGACACCGCCACCGCCGAAAAGTACCAGGCGCGTGCTCTTGCCAGTTGGCCCGAAGATGTCTCCAAGCCCACGGAAGTCGACGGCATAGCCCGCAAGATTCATATTGCCAAATGATCTCTCGCGTTCCCGCCGGAGCGTGACTACACTCTTCCAAACGAGTCCGGTTCTGACGAGGTGACCCAGGTGGGAAAGAATCCAACCACGATGAAGAGGCGACCGGCAAAACCCACCTCTACTGCCTCGCGACGCTCCGACTTTCCGGCCAATCCCTGGTTTCAGACTTCGGCAATCCTCCTATTCGTGTTCCTGGTTTATAGTCCGTCGTTGTCTGCGCCCTGGTATTTCGACGACGAGGGTACCATTACCGAGAATCTGAAATTGCGAAACATGTACGGCATTCGGTACATCGTAGCTGATTTCATTCATCGTGGCGCCGTGCAGCTGAGTTATGCGCTTGATTGGCAACTATCCGAAAGATTCGGCGTTTATGCACAAGATGCGAGCGGCAACATTTCGGCGAGACACGCCACGACGATCTATCACCTTTCGAGCATCGTCTATCACCTGCTGAATGTTGCCGGTGTTTTCTTGCTTATTCGAAAGATGATGGTCTTGCTGAGAAACCGGCAGACGGGAGAAAGCGGACAGGTGGACTATCAGATGGTTTATCTGCCGCCGATTGCCGCCTTGCTTTACGGCCTCCATCCGATCAACACGGAGGCCGTAACCTACCTGTCGGGTCGCGCTTCGGTCTTGGCAACGGTGGCTTACGTCTTCGGGATGTGGAGCCTTTTGATTGCCGCCGAACGATTTGGGCTTCTTGACGAGCATCCGGAGGAACGGTCACGGCGCGACCGCATCATCGGAACACGCGTGTCTCTGTGCACCGTGGCGTGTTTCATTCTGGGAATCGGGTCAAAAGAGATCATTGTGACCATGCCAGTGACAGGCGTTGCCATCCTTGCTCCTGTCGCGGCGCACCGTTTGTCGTGGCGGACGGCGCTCAGACGGTTGGTCCCCTTTTGCGCTGTTGCCGGTTTGCTTGTGACAGGGTTTTTCGCCTATCGTATTCAGGCTCTCGGAGGGATTATCGGTTTCGAGGAGGCCGAGATCCGGCCATGGTGGGTGAATCTGCTCAGCCAAATTGGGGTGATCAGTCTATATTACCTTCCGCGACAGCTGTGCCTGCTGCCCCTGTGTATCGATCCGCAGGTGCCCGAGATCCACAGCGCTTCCCATCCGAACGTGATATTCGGAATCATTATATTGGGCGGTCTGGTGTTTCTGGCGGTGCGATATGCCAAGCGAGCGCCCCTGGTCACCATTGGATTGCTTTGGTATTTCATCGCCCTTGTGCCGACCTCCAGCATTGTCCCACTCAACGATTTGGCGGCGGAGCGTCATATATACCTGCCGAATGTCGGTTTTGTGCTGGCGTTTGTGGCGATACTCGGTCAATGGATAGAGCACTTGGTGCGTCAGCGTATTCGAGGTCGTGCGGTCATGGCCGTCGCGATGGTTGCATGCACCTGTGTGTTCGTGGGCGCTCTTACGGTGAAACGAAACCTTCTCTACACAGACCCGATCCGATTCTGGCAAGACACAGAGCGGCACTCACCGGATAATCCACGGGTTCAGTACCATCTTGCGACGAGTTATGCTCTGCGCGGCATCCGGTATTCCGATCTCAATGCCGCCAACGAAGCGGTAAAGATATGCGAGAAGATTCTGGCAAAACCGGAGCGGTTCTCACCCAGGACTTCCGAGTATTTCGGGACGACCGCCATGCTTCTCGGATGCGTTTATATGAGGAACTTCAAGGAATACGATAAAGCAGCACGCGTATTCGAATTCTGTATTGAGCACTGGCCGGATCGCAGCGAATCCTGGAAAAACCTGGGAGTTTGTTATCTGTTAACCAAAAAATTTGACAAGGCAAAGGAACTGTCGGATCGGTGGCTTGAGAGGGAGCCGGATAATGTGAGTGCGAAGCTGCTTGTCGCCAACTCTCTGTTTATGCAAAAGCATCTCGGCGAAGCGGAGACCCGCTACCTTGAAATCCTCAAAACTCACGGTGAGATCACGAATGCGTTGGACAACCTCTCGAACATCGCTCGAATGAAGGGAGACGCCGGAGCGGCCAAAGAATACGAAGCGCGGGCTTCGGCCAGTCGGCGGAGCGAATCTCCCGGAGCGCCCGGAGAACCGCCGAGGTCTTTCGAAATCCAAGCGAATGAATTCTGATTTACAGGATCTCAACGGAATTCTCAACCTGTGCGTGTGACTGGATGAATCGAATGGTTGCAGCAAACAGCCGGGATGCAGAGAACGGCCCACCCGTTCCGACGCTTGATTGGCTTCGAGGCTGGCGGCTGGCGGTCGTGGGGATCTACTACGTATTGTGTCTGGTCCTGCCGACAACCGTCTCCTCGTGGATTTCCAAGTGGATCGGCCAACATGGCTGGGTTCCGTTCAACCGGTATTTGCGCATTGTTTTGATCCTCTGCGGAATCGCGACTGTCGGTCTGATTCTGAAGAAACTGTGGAAACGTGAGGGGTCATTGTATGGGTGGTTGTCAATCGGCGGAACCGGTGCAGTCTTGTACCTCCTGGCCAGGCATCTTGTTGTTCTCCCGAGCGAATACATTCACTATCCTGAATACGCGGGCCTGTATGCTCTCCTGTTCTGGGCAACCCGAGGACAAGTGTGGTGGTCCCTCGGATTGACTATCCTGGCGGGCACGCTCGATGAGGCGATCCAGGCATTTGTGCCCAGGAGGGTTATGGACATCAATGATATCTTGCTCAATATTGCAGGAGGGCTGATCGGAGTGATCCTTGTTTGGCTGCTCCGTCCCGGAGAGAGTGGGCAACATGAATCATAGAATTTCACGCCCTGCCATATGGGGCGTTGTCGGCGTGCTGATCCTTCTTTCGGTCGCGTTAGGCGGCGTGTCACAGTATGCGGCGGTCCGCTTGCTCCAGGCCGGGATCGGGAAACACGCGTACGGAAAACCCTTTGGCGCGGGCACCAGGGAATTCAGACCGCAAGGTGTATATGTCGGCCAAGTGGTTGCTCTCAAGACATACGCGCTTCCGACCGAAGAGATGGATGTACCCGGACTGCAATCGCGCTACCTGATACGCCGCCGTACCGCTGACGGCGAAGTCTATGAAGCGTACTACGCCACCGATCTTCTCGATCTCCTCGATGTCCCTCCGGCAGAACCGATCATTGGCGCATTCCCGCCGTTGGGCTATCTCGATGTGGTCCATAAGAATGAATAATTGCAGATGTGAATAGTCATCCGGCGATTACTTATCCCGCTTTTTGCTCTTCGATAGCCTGTAAGTAGATCTCATGTATCATCCGCGCCGTTTTCTCCCAGTGAAAACCGGATGACCAAGCCACCCTCTGCCTGACGGCTTCCGGCGACCGGTCACGCAAGGCCTCCTGCATGCCATGGGCGATGTGGTTCGGATCATAGGGGTCCACATAAACTGCCATTTGTCCGCCGACCTCCGGGATCGACGAAACACGGGAAGCCACAACCGAGGTGCCACATGCCAGGGATTCCAGAACGGGAAAGCCGAATCCCTCATAAAGCGAAACACACACACTGCAAGATGCACACTGATAGAGGGCGGGCAGATCGGTTCGGGGCACATGCCCCAGAAACCGGACCCACTCATCTACCCCCAACGCCTTCACCCGCTTGAAGAATCCTTCCGATCCATGGTCGCGGACACCCGCGATTACCAGTTGCCGGTCTCGTTCCCCTCCCGATTCCCTCAGGTATTGAAAGGCGGTCAACAACCGGTCGAGGTTCCGACGAGGACTGACGCTGGCCACGGTGAGAATATAGCCATCGCGAATGTTGTATTTCTTCTCCAGTTCTGCGAACCTCTTCGCCCGCTGGTTCTCGTCCAAGGGATGGAAACGTTGAGAATCGACGCCCGGATAGATTGTCACCGCTTTCCCGATGGCTTGGGGAAAAAGCGAAAGAAGATCGGAGCGCGTGCATTCGGAATCACAAATAATCCGGTCTGCCTGACGCACGACGCGTGGCAGACACCACCGCAGCGCCATGGCGTTTTTGGCTTCGACCAAGCGTGGGAATCGAAGTGGAATCAAGTCATGCAGTGTCAAGACCAATGCACACGGCTTACGCCATAAAGGCAGGCTGATGTTGTCCACGGAATGAAACAGATCGATCTGATTCTGTTTGAGATATCGAGGGAGCGCCGTATTTGACCAGAGCAGGCGCCGTTTGTGCCGAGTCGAGACCACTTTTACATTGGGGGGAAACACAAATGGTGACCGGTCCCGGTTTTCCCGAATCACAGAGAACGCCGCGATCTCCTCGGGAAGTTCATTTGACAGACAATGCCATTGATGATCCGAATCGTTTGAGATCAACGAGCGCAATAGTCCATCCGTGTAGGTTCCGAATCCGATGTCGGTATATAAGAAGCTGATGTCCAAGGCAAACGAGGCCACGATTCACTCCATCCGGAGAATTCCTCCGGGTACTCTATATTCTCAGCGGGAGGATAACAATGGATTTCCGGAAGGGCAAAGGGCCAATCCGAATGAATTGCCGCAGGTTCCCGCCGGTGCGGCGTTTTTCTGCCCTCATGCCACGGATAACTTCCTGAATTTTCTTGGGTTATCTTGCTTGTATTTCAACAAATGCGAAGCTGCTCCTCTCTTCCCGTTGATCATGTTTACACGGAGTGGTACGATCCGGCCTGTGCAGTCCAGGCGTAGCCGGATGGATCGTCTCTGCCAACCTGAAATCCCAGGCAGTCTGGCTGGTGGCCCTGACGGGTCGAGTTTTTGCAGGGTTGGGGGCTGAATACCATGGACACCGACGCAAAAATCAGGAATCTGGAAGACCTCGCCGACCTGCTGATCTCCGTTCGGCAAGAAGGCAAGAAGATTGTGCATTGCCATGGTGTCTTCGATCTGCTGCACATCGGTCATATCCGTCATTTCCGACAAGCCAAGAGCTACGGCGACGTGTTAGTGGTGACGATCACTCCGGATCGATTTGTGGACAAAGGCCCCGGGCGCCCGGCGTTCTCACAGGATCTCCGCGCGGAGGCTGTGGCTTCGGTGAACGAAGTGGATTACGTATCGATTAACGCTTGGCCTACGGCGGTGGAGACACTCAGACTTCTCAGGCCGCATTTCTATGCCAAAGGCTCCGAGTTCAAAGGTCCTCAATCGGATTATACGGGCAAGATCGACAAAGAACTGGAAGTGATCGAAGAGATCGGCGCCCAGGTTGTGTTTACGGAAGACATTGTTTTCAGTTCCTCGAACCTGATCAATCGATTTCTCTCGTGCAGGCCCGATGAGGTTCAGGAGTATCTGGGTCTTTTCCGTCAGCGTTACAGCATCGAATACGTTCACGATGTCCTGAACAGGATGGGTTCGCTCAAGGCCCTCGTCATCGGGGATGCGATCCTCGACGAGTATCAGTACTGTGAAACCATCGGCAAGTCGAACAAAGACCCTGTGTTGGCGATGCAGTTTCGGTCCAGTGACCTATTCATCGGCGGCGCGCTTGCGGTGGCCAACCAGGTTGCCGGGTTCGCCGGGGAGGTCAAGCTGGTGACGCTGCTTGGCGAACAAGAAAGTCACGAAGGATTCATCAGAGAGAATCTTCATTCGAAGGTTGTCCCGCATTTTGCCGTGCGGCCCGGCGCCCCCACGCTGGTTAAGAAACGTTTTTTGGATGGATATTCATTCAACAAATTACTCGAGATCTATATTATGGGCGACTCGGATCTTCCCGAAGAAACGGATGCCGACTTGTGCCGCCGGATGAAGGAAGAGGTCTCGAAATACGATCTGGTGATTGCGGCGGATTACGGTTATGGAGCCATCGGTCGGCGGATGGTCGATACGCTCTGTGAGAATGCGCCGTATCTGGCCGTGAACACCCAGTCCGGCGCCGGGAACCGGGGTTTTCATACGGTGAGCCGCTATTCCCGTGCCGACTTCGTCTGCCTGAGCGAGCAGGATATCCGTCTCGAATCCCGCACCATGGGCGGCGAGCTCAGACCCATCATGGAAAACCTGGCGGAGAGGCTTACCTGCCCAACCATGGTTGTGACCCAAGGCCAGAGAGGATGTTCCGTAAGAAAAGGGAAGGGGAATTTTGTGGCGTGTCCGGCTTTTGCGGAGAGGGTTGTGGATCGTGTTGGTGTGGGGGAAGTGTTCTTTTCGGTGACCGCGCTGGCCGCCGTTCTTGGGGCCGAGGACGAATTGATCGGGTTCCTCGGAAACGTCGTGGGCTCCCTGGCTGTCGGGATCATCGGCAACCAGAAAGCGATAGAGAAGAAAAGTGTCGAGAAATATGTTACCTCCCTTTTAAAATAGGATCTTGGCGGAAGTTTTCTTCCGCATCTTCAAGTGAATTTCCATTCGATCGGCGAGGGATATAATACGGATATGAAATCGATAACTACTGTTCTGGTGACCGGCGGGGCCGGCTACGTTGGCGCGGTGCTCGTGCCGAAGCTGCTGCGAGAAGGCTACCGTGTCAAAGTGCTGGATCTTTACATGTATGGGGAAGATGTCCTGGATGAAGTCAAGGACGATCCCAAACTTGAACAAATCCAGGGAGATCTTCGCGACCGGACGCTGCTGAAAGACTGTATCCCGGGTTGCGACGCGGTGATCCACCTCGCCTGCATATCCAACGACCCCAGTTTTGAATTAGACCCGGAATTGGGCAAGTCGATCAACTATGATGCATTTCTGGCCCTGGTGGACATCTGCAGGGATTCCGGAGTGAAACGATTCATTTACGCTTCTTCCTCCAGTGTGTACGGCATCAAAGAAGAAGAGGAGGTCACCGAGGATCTGCCTCTTGAACCCTTGACCGACTACTCCAAATACAAAGCCCTGTGTGAAGACTACCTGTGGAAGAACAAAGGAGAGATGGTGGCTCTGACCGTCCGGCCTGCCACGGTTTGCGGATATTCCCCGCGTCTGCGGCTGGATTTGACCGTCAACATTCTGACCAACCACGCGGTGAACAACAAGAGAATCAAAGTGTTCGGAGGCGAACAGCAGAGGCCGAATATCCATATCGAAGATGTGACCGATCTGTACGTCAAGTCCCTGGAATGGCCCGACGAGTCGATCAACGGCAAGGTCTACAACGCCGGTTACCAGAATCACACAGTCCGAGAGATCGCGAATGTTGTTCGGAGGATTGTCGGGGAAGACGTGGATATTGTGACGACACTCACCGACGACAACCGATCTTACCGGGTGAACTCCGATAAGATTAAACGGGAGCTGGGATTCGCGCCAAGGCACACAATTGAAGAAGCGGTCCACGACCTGCTGGCCGCCTTCCGGCAGGGCAAGATCCCCAACTCCATGGAAGATGAGCGTTATTTCAATATCAAGATGATGCAGGCCATCCATTTAAGATAATCCCGTATCAAACAGGTTGACGGCGATGAGAAAGAACGATTCCAAGGATCTCTGGTTATCCATCGACGAGAAAATGCGGCCCAACCCCATCCAACTGGGGCCGTATACCACGCAGGCCTACATTCAAGACCCGATTCGCATGAGCTTCATCACCTCGCGCTATAAATTCTGTGCACGGCTCCTGACGGGAAGCAAGGCTGTTCTGGAGATCGGCTGCGGCGATGGTTTTGGCGGCGCGATGGTGGCCGGGGTTGTTGAGGAACTGATTTGCACGGATATCAACGAACGCCTCCTCGCTGATAACCGCGAGAGACTGGCTGTTTTCAAGAATCTCTCTTTTCAATACCACGATTTCCGGGAGAACCCGTTTGCCCGCCGAATGGACGCCATTTACATGATCGATACAATCGAACATCTATTCCCGGAAGAAGAGCCGGTGTTCATGACGAATGTAACCGGCTCTCTCACCGACCACGGGGTCTGTGTCATCGGCACGCCCAATATCACGGCGGACAAGTTCGCGAATGTGTGGTCAAAAGAAGGCCATGTCAACCTGAAAAGCCACGAGTCGCTGATGGAGCTGGGCCGAGCCTATTTTCACAATGTGTTCTTCTTTGCGATGAATGATGAAGTTGTCCACACAGGATTTCCTCCAATGGCCCATTTTCTCTGGGTCCTCTGTGTGAGTCCGAAAAAGAACGGCACTCCGGCGTGAGAGGGGAAGAGGGACGGAATGGGGTTGTCGTGATGGGTCCAATCGGCGTTGATTTGGATAACACCATTGTGTGCTATGACGATGGTTTTTATCGTACGGCCATGGAACTCGGGCTGGTCGGCCCGGACGTGGGTCGAGGGAAGAAGGCCATTCGGGACGCCATCCGGGAGATTCCCAATGGTGAAATCGAGTGGCAGAAACTCCAGGCGGAGATCTACGGTCCCCGGATGGATCAGGCGCAGATGATTGACGGTGTGGAGAGGTTTTGCAGGGAGTGCGTCCGCCGGTCCTTACGGATTCACATTATCAGTCACAAAACGGAATTCGCCCATTACGACCCGACCCGAACCAACCTCCGAACAGCGGCCATGAACTGGATGGATACCCACGGATTTTTTGCCTCCGACGGTTTCGGTCTCCAGCGAGACAGCGTGTTTTTTGAATCCACCCGGGAGGCCAAGATCGAGCGAATCAGGAGCCTGCGCTGTTCTCATTTCATTGATGATTTGGAGGAGACTTTTCTGGAGGAAACCTTCCCGAACGAGGTGCACAGGATTCTTTTCGATCCCTACGGACACTATGGGCCACGTCCGGGGATGACGGTCTGCTCCTCCTGGGGGGAGATCACTCACCACCTGTTTGACGATGCGTCATGAGCGAAACGAGCGACACAACCGAATACAGACGGCTCTTCGAGAGCCAATTGGGCGCCGATTTGAAGACGCTGGAGAGAATCGGCGCGGGGCGTAATTCCCGGGTTTACCGGCTGGTTCGCGCCGATGGGCGTTTGTGTCTGGCCAAGGTATATCACCGCCACAAAGAAGACCGGCGCGACCGCCTGGGAGCGGAGTTCGGCGGGTTGACGTTTCTCTGGCAGAACGGCATACGGGCAATCCCCGAGCCGCTGGCCTGCGATCCGGAGCATGGATTTGCCCTGTACGAATACATTCACGGCGACACAATCGAACCCCATCAAATCCGCATGGTCGATATCGACCGGGCGGTTGAATTCCTGGTTGCTCTGGAGGATCTGAAGAGGCGGCCCAAAGCATCCGACCTCCCTTCGGCTTCGGAGGCCTGCTTCACAGTTGCCGACATTATTTCCGGCGTTCAGCAGAGGGTTGCGAGGTTATCCGAAGTTCCTGAGAACGACATTCTGGCCACGGATCTTCACCGGTTTCTGAACGAAGAATTCACGCCGTTTTTCGAACGGATCAAGTTGTGGTCCCGCTCCCGGCTGGAGAGGGCGGGCTTGAGCGTGAACCGGGAACTCCCCTTGCATGAGCGCACATTAAGCCCATCCGATTTCGGTTTCCATAATGCGCTGCGCCGTCCGGACGGGAGCCTGGCCTTTCTGGACTTCGAATATTTCGGCTGGGACGATCCGGCCAAGATGATCGTCGATTTTCTATTCCATCCCGGCATGGCGTTGTCGATGGATCACAGAAAACGGTTTTTGGATGCGATTTTGAAGCATTTCCGTGCGCTTGGGCCATTGCCCGCGCGTGTGTCGGCGGTATATCCTCTGTTCGGATTGAAGTGGTGCCTGATTCTGCTGAATGAATTTGTGCCGGTGGATTTAGCCCGGCGGGATTTTGCCGGCGGCACGCAGACAGACCTTGAGCATCGGCGGGCCGATCAGCTGGCCAAGGCGGTAAACATGATGACGGAAGTGAAGCAACGCTATGAGTCTGATTCCCTTTTCGATTGAGAACCAGATCGGCGCGTCGACACGGTTGGACGAACGCTCGATTCATCTCCGCCGCCGGATTGTCCGAATCCTGGAGTGCAGCCAGCGCGGGCATGTCGGAGCCACGTTCTCACTGATCGAGATCCTCCGGGTCCTGTACGACGATATCCTTCGGTATGACCCCAAGAATCCCATCTGGGGAAAACGAGACCGCTGCATTTTGAGCAAGGGCCACGGCTGCCTGGCCCAATATGTCATGCTGGCGGAAAAAGGATTTTTCCCGGAAGAGGAATTGTGGAAGTTCTGCCAGGCGGACGGTATCCTGGGCGGGCATCCGGAAGCCGGCAAGATCCCCGGCGTGGAGGCTTCCACGGGTGCCTTGGGCCATGGTCTTCCCATCGGTGTCGGGATGGCGATCCATGCCCGCTACGAAGGCTCCGACCATCGCGTGTTCGTCGTTGTCGGGGACGGCGAGTGCAATGAAGGTTCGGTCTGGGAAGCGGCGATGAGCGCGGGCAACCGAAAGTTGTCCAACTTGTGCGTCGTAGTTGACTACAACAAGCAGCAATCCTACGATACGACTTTTGCCGTCCAGAATCTGGAGCCTTTTGAGGACAAGTGGAGAAGTTTCGGTTTTGCCGTGACTGCCGTGGACGGTCACGACATCAACGCCCTGAGAGAAGTTTTCTCAAAAGTGCCGTTGAAACCGGACCTGCCAACAACCATTCTCTGCCACACGGTGAAGGGCAAGGGAGTCGACTTCGTGGAAAACAATCTCAGCTGGCATCACAAAAGTCGCCTGAAAGAAGAAGAGATTCGCGCCCTGTACGAAGCGCTGGAAGGCTATCCATGCGGCAAACGTGCCTGAATTCCGTTTACGAGTTGGCCAAGAAGGACGACCGAATTTTCTTTGTCGGTTCGGACCTGGGTTCCGGGACTCTCCAGGAATTCCGCAAGGAGATCCCGGACCGCTTTTTCATGGAAGGCGTTAATGAAGCGCACGTCATCGGAATGGCTTCCGGCCTGGCTCTGGAAGGGAAGATCGTTTATGTGAACACCATCGCCACATTTATCACCCGGCGCTGTTTTGAGCAGGTGGCCCTGGACCTGTGTATGCACAACGTCAAGGTCCGCCTCATCGGGAACGGGGGTGGTTTGGTGTACGCGCCCCTGGGACCGACCCATCTGGCTTTCGAGGATATCGCCATTCTCCGGGCGCTGCCGAACATGACCATCGTGGCCCCGGCGGACAGGGATGAAATGCGGCGGCTGATGCCCCAAACCGTTGAATGGCCTGGGCCGATGTATATTCGCCTGGCCAAGGGATTTACCGATCCGATCGTCACCACCGACGACATCCCGTTTGAGATCGGCAAGAGCCTGCCGATGCGAAAGGGCAAGGACGCGCTGATTGTTACCACCGGGATCACCCTGAAACTGGCGCAGACCGCTTCCGAAATCCTGAGCGGGGACGGGATCGAGGCGGCTATACTCCATATACCCACGATTAAACCGCTGGATTCCGCCGCGGTCCTGAATTTGGCCTCATCCGTGAACGCCATCGTGACTGTCGAGGAACACAGCATCGTCGGCGGGCTGGGCGCGGCGGTGGCGGAGATTCTGGCGGAAGCCGGATTCGACACGCCGAAGCGTTTCAAGCGGATCGGGATCCCGGATACATTCCCGGATCAATACGGTACCCAGGACAGCCTGATGGCCCGCTATGACATCACCGCTGAAACCATTACCTCGACATTGAGGGAGTTTTTGACACATTGACATTGCGCCGTCCGTTCGACGAAACAACTATATTCCAGGAGGATATTCATGGGTCGCTTGATGAACATTATCACCCCGCTTCACAAAAGAACGGCCAGGAAATACATCGACCGGATGGTCGATGACAAGGTCCACTGCATGCTCAAAGCCAAAGAGTATGAATTCGACTACTGGGACGGAGACCGGCGTTACGGATACGGCGGCTACAAATATGACGGCCGCTGGAAACCCGTTGCCCAACAGTTTATCGATATTTACGGTCTGAAACCCGATTCCAAAGTCCTGGACATCGGCTGCGGTAAGGCGCATATTATTCACGAGATGAAACAGATTCTGCCCAAGGCCGAGATTATCGGCTTTGACATTTCCCGCCACGGGATCGGCGATGCTCCGGAAGGGATTCGGGATCATTTATTCCGATACCGCGCCCAAGACCGGTATCCCTGGGGCGACGACTATTTCGACCTGGTGATCTCCCTGGGCTGTTTCCACAATCTGCGCATTTTCGAACTGGAGACGGCTCTCCAGGAGATGGAACGGGTCGGCAAGCAAAAATATCTCATGCTCGAAAGTTATCGAAACGAGCAGGAGTTGTTCAATCTTCAGTGCTGGGCATTGACCGCCGAATCGTTTTTCGATACCGCCGAGTGGATCTGGCTGTATCGTCATTTCGGCTACACCGGCGATTACGAATTTATCTATTTTGAGTAACCATGAGGGACATTATGCAGATCGAGACAATGAAGGCGGCCATCCTGGTGGAGCAGCGGAAGCCGCTCGAAGTGGCCGAAATCAAACTGCCGAAGGAACTCGCGTTCGGCCAGGTGCTGGTGAAGATCCACTACAGCGGCATCTGCGGCGCACAGATTAACGAGATCGACGGAGCCAAGGGACCGGACAAGTTTTTGCCCCACCTTCTGGGGCACGAAGGTTCGGCGACGGTTTTGGAGGTGGGACCGGGCGTCAAGACCGTCAAGCCGAACGACCGGGTGGTAATGCACTGGCGTCCGAGCGACGGCCTTCCGTGCGAACCGCCAAAATATGATTGGAACGGACGCACGGTCAATGCCGGATGGGTGACCACGTTCAACGAATACGCCGTCGTATCCGAGAACAGGCTGACGGCCATCCCCCAGGATTTCGATCTCAAACTGGGGCCGCTGTTCGGCTGCGCCGTGACAACCGCCATCGGCGTGATCAACAATGATGCGCAGGTCAAGATCGGGCAGTCGGTTGTGGTTTTCGGAGTCGGCGGAGTCGGTTTGAACATCGTACAGGCGGCGCAGATGGTGTCGGCTAATCCGATTATCGGCATAGATATTCTGGACTCCAAACTGGAGATGGGCAAACGGTTCGGCGCGACACACGGTTTCAATTCAACGAAGACCAATGACCTGGATGGGGAGATTCGCCGGATTGTCGGCGAGCGTGGTGCGGATGTGGTGATCGACACGACCGGGAACGCCCGTGTAATCGAACGGGCCTATGAGCTGACCCATCCCGACGGAAAGACCATTCTGGTCGGTGTGCCGAGGAAGGTGAAAGAGAATTACGTGTCCATTTACACGCTGCCGCTTCATTTCAAGAAAGTCCTGACCGGCTCTCACGGCGGCAGCGCGGAACCGCACATCGAAATTCCGCGCTATATCAACCTGATGCGGGCCGGAAAGATGACCCTGGACGGACTCATCACGCACGAATTCCGCCTCGACGACATCAACCAGGCGATTGAGCTGGTACGGAGCGGCGAAGCCGGACGGGTTGTGGTGAAGATGGATTGAAGACTCCGCATTCTACTCTGTTCTGTCTGAAAAAGGAGGATAGGAAATGGTCAGAAAAATCATAGGGTCTTTTCTGTCTCGACTGGCTTCGGCGTTTGCGGCGAATCCGGCTGATCGTGAGGTTGTTGATCCGGCCGGGAGCCAATCGGAGAGTTCTCTCGGTGCAACCGGTTCTCTTCAGATTCCCTGCCGGGAACTCGCGGACAAGTATTTTCAGATCGGATTATCCAACGTAGAGAAGGAGTCTTTTGAGGCGGCGGCCGTGGCATTTGAGGCGGCGCTGGAATTTGACCCGGCTGACCATGGAGCCTGCCACTATTTGGGTTTTTGCCATTTCAAATTGGGGCTGTACGAGGACGCGATCCGATTATTCAACAAGGCCGTTGAAATAGGACCGGGCAACCCGGATTATTCTATTTCGATCGGCGATACTTACATGGTAATGGGGAGGTATGAGGATGCCGTGAAATCATTCGAACGAGTTTTGGAAGCCAAGCCGGATGACGGTTTAACCCACGCCAAAAATGCGCAGGCCCTCATGGAACTCAATGCCCTGGATAAAGCGTGGGAGTATGTCTGCCGATCCATTGAACTGAATCCGAGCGCGTATGCGGAGGAGGTCAAGAAAGACATCCTGTCGCGGCGGCAGCATTCAAATAGGCCCGAGACGACTAATCTTGGTCACGCACTGGACGCACAGGGCCACAATATAGCGACCGCTGAGCAGGGCGAGAGGCAAGATTCAGGGATCAACCATGGCCTGTCGCGCGTGTATGGCGATCTGGACGAGGTCGAGCGCTTCCTCAACGATGCGAGTACAATTATCACCGATCTCTACAAGGCGAATCCCAACGACGAGAGAGTTCGATCTGCATTGGCAAGGGTGCATTGGAAGGCGGGGCGTTTGCATCGGGCGGGAGCGGCCCTGGCATACTTCGAGACAAACAGCCCCGATAACCCACACTACCGCCTAATGCACGGTCAGATTCTCAAATCCCAAGGAAGGTGGGCAGAAGCCCTAGAGGAGTTCAAGCACGTTTGGAGGATAGCCCCCATGACTAAGGAGCTCTATCACGAGATCTATGTCACCGTGATAGCCCTCGGCAAGCATGACGAATTGACCGATATTTTTGACAAGGCTTTGGAATTGGGGGTTTTCGCCGACGCGCCACTGGGTGCGTACAATCAGAGCTTCCTGACTGCCAGCAAGGAGTTCCAACGGCACCAGGAGGAGGCCATCGCACGTGGGATACCTCCCATCATCATCAATGCCCAGCCGCGAAGCGGAAGCACCTATTTGCAGTATGCCATTTCAGATGGATTGAACATTCCTGGTTGTTACATCTGTGCGGCAACCCACACATATCACGCCCGCATGATGCCGACCGCGGCGAAGCTTTTCGCCCGAGGCGGCGCCGTGTTCCGCCCTCACTGGATCGCCACTCCGGAGTTGTTTGCGGACATGAGGAGATTCAACCTGAACAAGATCCTCGTCAGTATCCGTGACCCGCGAGACACTTTTCTCTCCAAGACGAGCAAATACGAACGTCTCCTGGGCGAATCAAACTGGCTTTCTGAACTCCAACTATCCGCTTATCCTCTACCAGCCGGGAGTCAAGGCGAATGGCAGCAAACAGCATTCAAAGGCAGCTTGGAGATAGATATCCAGCTCATAGAAAGCTGGATTGTCGCTTCCCAGGAACAGGACGACATCAAAATCCTAATTACAAAGTATGACGATCTCATCATGGATGAGAAGGCCGTTATTGATCGGATTCTAGAGTTCCTTGAGATAGACCGCGATCAGTTCTCTTGGGATAAGGTTCCAGACAAGAAAGACACGCCTTATTTCTATCGTGGGAAGTCGCAGGTGTGGAGAGAACACCTCAGTGATGGGGACCGCGAGTTGGCGTGGTCCTTAATGACACCACTTGTCAAGGAGTACCTGAATCTGGAGCCGTAGGGCTGGGGGAATTTCAGGACCAGAGGCTACGCTCCGACAGGATTGAAAGATGAGATGTGAATCAGGCCGGATCACGATGATCATCGGTTCGGACAGCATGATTGGAGGTGCGGTGATGGCGCACCTGGAACATGCGTTGGAACCGGTTGTCGGCACATATTTTCTTCCCGAAAGTTCGGGGAAGAACCGAACCTACCTGGACCTGTCCCGGGATTTGTCCGGCTGGCGTCCGGACCGGCCCGTCCGGGTGGCGTACCTCTGCGCCGGAGTAACGAAATTGGAGGACTGCCGACAGGACCCGGCCGGTTCCGCACGCATTAACGTCGGCGGAACCGTCGCGGTTGCCAAGGCGCTGATTGAACAGGGCGCATTTGTTGTATTTCTCTCCAGCAACCGGGTGTTTGACGGCTCCCGGCCTCATGTCGAGCCTGACTCCGTTCACTGTCCCGTGACCGAATACGGGCGCCAGAAGGCCGAGACCGAACGAATCCTCCGCCAGTGGG
>JAKPYU010000061.1 GCA_029568995.1 Candidatus Omnitrophota bacterium
GGGGAGGAATCTGTGCGAGCCTTACAGTCCTTCGCCTATCGCCCGAGACACGATGCTTTCTTGGTCCCAATCACCGGCTCCGCCGGAGGGAGGCTCGCGATGACGATATTGTCAAGACTATTCATTTACACAACACTGGATTCCCATCTCTATTTCACTCGCCTAAATAATTCCCGTAGGTGATGATCAGCGTGGCGATGACGATGAGCGCCATGCCCGTGTGTAATACCCGGCTTGGTTTTCGATCCGCTCCGTCCCATTCATGGAAGAGTTTGCCATAGAGATTACTGAACAATATCAACATGGCCATGTGCAAAGCCCAACTGGTGAAACCGTATCGCTGCCCCATGTTTACGTGCCCCATCCCGTAAAAGAAAAACTGGAAATACCACATCGCGCCGCTCAACAATGACATCAGGTAATAGAAAGAAAGATCCTTTCCTGTCAGGCCGGGAATCCGCCGCAGCTGCGAACCGGATTTGTTGCGCGAAATCAGGACCACGCACCAGGTGAAATTGGTGACCCAGGCGCCCCCGTGCGAGAAGGGATAGATGGCGTTCATGCGCAGCAGGTCGCCGGCTCCGTTGGCCAGCGCCGCCGTTTCAAGCGGCTCGCCGGCGATCAAGGCGAAGTTGAACACGGAAGAAAGCACACCGGCGAAAATCGCCAGGGGAACGCCGATTTTGAACACAAATGTCGATAGTCCGGCTCCGGCGGATTTTTCCCGCAAAGTGCCCGCCCAACCGCAAAAAAGAATGCCGACCAGGGAGAGAACAATTCCCGCCAGAACGACCATCCCCGGTGTGCCGCTGAATTTCTCAACGAGAATCCACTGAAAGCCCGTGTTGGGATTCCAGATCAGGGGAATGATCGTTCCCAGCCCCGCCGAGATGCCGATGGCGATGGCGTAATTCAAAGAGAACCCGATATAACGAATTCCCAATCCAAACGTCAGGCCTCCGAATCCATACAGCACTCCCAGCAGGAACGATCGCAGCATTGCGTCCTTGGGACAGGTTGCCAGCACTTCCATATAATTGGGGATCGTCAGAAAAGCGCCCAGGATGGGCAGAATCAACCAGGCGCAGGTCGCCTGAGTAATCCAATAAATCTCCCACGACCATTGTTTTGTTTTTTTCTGCGGCGTATAGCAGCTGGAGGCGAAAAACGCGCCGACGCTATGAAGCGCCGCGCCCAGAAATGGATTGGCCTGCATGTAGTACCTGCCTTTCTCTCTCGGATTTGAAGCATTCGCCTCATCATATCAGAAAGCAGACTCAATAGCCCGCCGCCAAGAAAGATGGCGTTTTGGATGAGATTTCTCCCTTCGGTCGAAATGACAGGCCTATTGTCATTCCGAACGAATGTGAGGAATCTCAGCAAAGCCTGAGATCGCCACGTGGCGGCCCTACGCAGACTCCGGGCCGCTCCTCCTAAGAAAGCTCGCCCATCGTAAGCCTGAGATCGCCACGTCGCCGCCCTCCGCAGACTCCGGGCGGCTCCTCGCGATGACGGGTCGGGGCACGGCCCCGCGAGGCCGTGCTTTCTTTTCCCAATCACCGGCTCCGCCGGAGGGAGGCTCGCAAGGAAGATCCGCCTCGACAGGACAGGCCTGTCCTACCAGTAGGCCAGTCGTCCCTGCCGGGCAGCTACCTCATGTTTTCAGCGGATCTTTCCAGACCCCCGGAATGGCGGCGGAACACTTGGGGCACTTACCGTCAACCAGTTGATTGCTGTTGATCTGGTATCCGGTACGGCTGATCAGGACCTCACGACAGCTCGGGCAGCAGGTATCTTCTCCCGGATGCCCTGGCAAATTCCCCAGATAGACATATTTCAGGCCCGCATCCAGCGAAATGTTTCGAATCCGCTCCAGCGTGGCAACGGGAGTGGGCGGGATATCCCTGATCTTATATGTCGGGTGATATCGGGAAAAATGGACCGGTACGCTGTCACCAAGATTGTCATGAATCCATTTCGCCATCCCCTTGTTTTCCTCATCGCCATCATTGAGGGTTGGAACAATCAGGACAACTAATTCAAACCAGATTCCCTCTTCTTTGAGAATCTCCAGAGTCCGCAATACCGGTTTCAGTTCACCGCTGCAAGTTTCCTTGTAGAACTTTTCGGTAAACGCTTTGAAGTCGATCTTGATTGCCGTCAGAACTTTGCAGAGTTCGCGAAGAGGCTTTTCCTCGATATAGCCGTTGGAGATCGCCACGCTACCGATGCCGAGTTTGCGCCCCTCTACTGCCGCATCGTACATGTATTCATAAAACACCACCGGTTCCGAATAGGTATACGCGATCGTTGGGGCAGCGTGTTGTTTTGCTGTCTCCGCCGTCATCACGGGATTCATATCATAGGCCGCAATCTGCTCCGGGCGGAATTGGGAGATCTCATGATTCTGGCAGAACTTGCATTCCATGTTGCACCCCGCTGTTGCAACGGAAAAGGCGTTTGTGCCGGGCAGATAGTGAAACAGGGGTTTCTTCTCAATCGGATCGACATTCAGAGAGCAGACCCGTCCATAAACCAATGTGTAATAGGTCCCCTCGCGGTTTTCGCGGACTCCACAATACCCTCGTTCCTTGTCTGCCACACGGCACTGTTTCGGGCACAGAAGGCACTGAACTTTTGTTTCCTCAAGGCGGGAGAAATGACGGGCTTCGTGGACAAACATATCGTCCGGTTCGCCGGGCGCCACCTGTTTCTGCGCTTGAGCGTTGGAGACCACCATACCGGACAGAGAGGCGCAAGCGGTAGTGCAAAGAAACGCGCGACGTGAGAATCTGTTCATACAAGCCTCCCGTGAGATGTCTTGTCAGGCCACTTCGATCCTTTCGATCTTTGCCGAATCAGCGAATCCAAGCCCTTTTTCCTCTGCGATCTGCAGGTATTCGGGAGCACGGCCCGACTCTTTCAGAGAGGGTAGTCCTGCCTCTTTCCGCCTCGCCTCGATCACATCCCATCCGACACGATCCACGGCGACCATGTCCAGCCCTAGCAGAATGCCCTCAAACGGCCACGTGTATTCCGCCTTGTAAGCGGGGCCATTGTGGTACTGCGCGGTCAGAGCATCGATCACGTTCAATCGCAGTTTCTGCCGGAGTGGAGGATGCATCGCCAGGTCGGGCAGATACGGATCCTTGTATATATCGAAATGATACCGGTTCGGATTATGAATCACACCGAACAGGTTTTTCATGGCAATAGAAATACCGGAGAGATCGTGATCCTTGAGAACGCCCATGTTGATCAGCGCCGTGCATTGTTTGGACAGAATGTTGGAGAAACAGGACCCGATGCTTCCTGAAGTCTCCGTTCGATGTCGATACGCCCGGTCTCCGAGTACGTCGCTTCCATAACAACGTGGGCGGTCCCCCTCCGTAACAATCTCGAATCCGGCGCGTTGCAGTTCCTGGGAAAGCCGGTCCCATACAATAATCTGCTGAGGTGGTATGCCTGCCTCTTGAAGCGCCTCACAGACCGCCTGGACTGTCTCCGGCCGGTTCGAAATTCCCTTTCCTCCCAGGGTGTTGATCTTGATCCCCACAACATCCTCCGGGGAGAAGATCTTCTTCCAGGCGCTACTGGGGTCTTTCTCATCCACAAGGGTGCAGACTGCCTGGCTCAGTAAGCTGGAAATCTCCGGCGGATTCGGCTTGCCGTCAACAAGCAATTTCCCCGGACGACGTGCAACCATAACTCTCGATTTCCCGCCGGTCGAAATCGCGGGCGATTGCCCGAACACCTTCTGCTGTGCAGAACCCGCGCCCAGCGCCAATACAAGCCCAGCCGATGAGATCCGTTTGAGAAATCGACGACGCTTCATGGTGGTTCCGTCTCCATCCGGTCAAAATGGACCCTGACTTCCCAATGCAGTCTATTTTGACATTCCCGTTTGTCCCGCGATACCCCTCATTCGTCCCTCGACAGATCCGTGCGAACAGGGCAGCATAGGTCAAAAATGGAAGAATCCGTTGCACTCATCCGGTAAATGTGGAGGAAAACATGCCTCGAAAGATTCAGCGTTCACGGGAATTCGAGATGGTTAACCGGATCATCGAAACAACGCCGTCGGTCGATCCATTCAAAACCATCCCGGTGGAGGAGTATCGGGAACGTCGCCGAAGGGTCCACGAAGCGCTGCAGGATGAGGCAATCGATGTCGGCTTTGTTTTTTCCGACGAGCATTACAACGGCGATGTGCCCTACCTGGGCGGGAATACGAACATCTCCATCGAGCAGGTGGCAGGCGTGATCGGGAAAACGGGATTTCACATTGTCGCCGGGCTGGAGGGGGGATATATCGCAGAGCAGTTGGCGCGACGAGCGAAAACACCGGTTCACAAGGTGGAGATGCTCCAGCTGGCCGATGAAAAGTACCCCATTGAGGCAGAGCGGCTGGAGGACGTCTTGCAGGCAGCGCATGGCGGCCCGGTCAGGCGGATCGGCCTGCTCTCGCCACGCCAGGTCGTACCCGCCGGGGTAGTGGAATACCTGGAGAGCCTTGTGGGCAAGGGAAACCTGATCGACTGCCAGGAGATCTATTGGCGCCTCAAATACGAGAAATCCCCGATGGAAATTGAGTTGATCACAGACGCCTCGGTGATCGCCGATGCGATGCTGCGCGCCATGCTGGCCGTGTTGAAACCCGGCATGTTAGAGACCCAGGTTGCCGCCTGGGGCTATTATGTCGGTCGCGAACTCGGCTCCGAGGAGACGGGATTCGACATTATGGTCGGCAGCGATGAGGCCAACCGAACCCTGATCGGGAAAGCGTTGAATCGGCCTATCCAACATGGCGAGATGGTCCATCTGGGAGTTTCACCCAAGCGGGAAGGACTGACAACCTGCATTCGTCGGTCCCTGGTAGCACTTCCGCCGGGCGAATCCATGGCAACAGACCAGGAATACTGGTTCGACCTCGTCGAGGGGGCATACCAGGTTGGTTATGATGAATATCTCCGTGTAGCGGCGGAAGGATTGCCTGCCAGGTTGCAGGAGCAGGCGCTTGTCGATTATTTCGCCTCGCACAGCGAGGAGGTTTCGCGGCGTGTCGGGCACAAAGTCGATCTTGCCCGCCTCAAGCCCTATACCGGAACCCACAACGCCGGGTACACGGAATGCCAGGAATTCTATGGTGCAATCACGCTCGAATCCGAAGAGCCTCTGGGATATCGCATTGTCACCATGCTGGATGTGGCTCTGCGGGGAATCGGAAATCTCTGGGACGATGTACAGATTCCCGGCTTTGATTTCCTCGTCGTGGAAAACACTCTGGGTAAAGAGGGACCGAAAGTCGAAACCCTGACAAAACTGCCAATACGCGTCCAGTCTTTTGTCGGCAATATCAACGAACTCGACTAAAAATACCGTAGACGATTCGGGAAAACCTGATGCTGAAACGTGACCACCTGTTCGTGCCCGGAAAATTGGCGTATGTCAAAGGAGACCGTCCGAAAGTGGATTGCATTCTTTGCTCGGTGATTCACCGTGAGGAAGCCGTCGAGCGATTAGAGGTTTATCGCGATGATTTCTTCATTGTCATGGTCAACCTGTACCCCTATAATCCCGGTCACGTAATGATTGTTCCGATCCGGCATATATGCGATCCGCGCGATCTCAGCGAGGAAGAAGCCACACATCTCCACATTCTGCAGACCCGGTGTTTGAACATCCTGGAGAAAGAATACAATCCGCACGGATTCAACATCGGCTACAATCTCGGTCCGTTCGGCGGTGCGAGCATCGAACATCTCCATCTCCACATTGTTCCACGCTATAAGAATGAACTGGGATTCCTGGACATCATCGCCGGCGCACGGACTTTTGTCGGCGAGCCTCACGCGATGGCGGAGAGAATTGCACGGGCATTTACCGAAGCCGAATAGACGAATCCCTGTCAATCGGCAATTCGCGGGTCGATGGCATCCCGAAGCGCATCACCCACCAGATTATAGCTCAGCACGGCAAGAAATATCGCGACGCAGGGCGGATAGACCAGGTGTGGCGCAGAACGTAAATGGTCATACGCATCGCGAAGAATATTCCCCCAGGACGGGTCCGGTTGCTGGACTCCGAATCCGAGCCAGGACAGCCCCGCCTCTGCCAGAATCGCCGAAGCGATTCCAAAAGTAATGGTCACCAGCACCGGTGCAACCGCATTCGGAAGAAGATGACGGAACATAATCCGCAACGGATGGCATCCCAGGGCACGGGACGCGAGCACGTATTCCTGCGATTGTAATCGAATGAATTCCCCGCGAGTATATCGCGCAATGGACGTCCAACTCGTCAGCCCGATCACCACCATGACATTGACAATGCTCGGATCCAGCCAGGCTAGAATGGCAAGAATCAAAAAGAACGTCGGGAAACATTGGATGATTTCAATAAACCGCGAGATCAGGATATCGACCCAACCGCCGAGATATCCCGCCAGCGCACCCAGGTAGATGCCGATCAACGTCGCAATACCCATCGACACCATCCCCACCTGAATGGAGATAATCGTTCCATAAACGATCCGCGCTGCGAGATCTCTTCCATTCTGGTCGGTACCAAGAAGGTGTTCCCGGCTTGGTGGTTCAAATGTGTCGATCGATGTCTCGCGGGGACTGTAGCGGATTGGCGGCCAGATCGCGAAGTCCCGATCCGAGAGTTCCCGTTTCGCATTGAAAGTCGCCATACCGAACGGAGGCGATTTCTTAACAATACGATCCATGTAAGGTATGTGGTGAACCACATCAACTATCCCCGGAAAGTACCAGTTCCCCTGATATTTACACATAATCGGCTGACGGTTCGCGATAAGCGGACTGCAGAACGCTATGAGTACCAACACAACAACCACATAAAAACCCACCATTCCTCGCGGATTCCGGCGAAATCGCTCCCACGCAAGGCGCGATAACGAACGACTCCTTGATGTTGTATTCGATTCAGTCATAGCGCACCCGGGGATCGACAACCGCATAAGCCAGATCCGCAAGCAATGTGCCCAACAGCACGAGTCCGGCACTGATCACCGATAGGGCCATTACCGTCGGATAATCTCGCTGTAAAATGCTCTCGAAGAACAATCTCCCGATGCCTGGCCAGTTGAACATGACCTCCAATATGACAGACCCGCCAAGAATCTGCGGAAAAGTCAAACCGAACAGGGTCACAAGTGGGATCAGGGTATTTCGGAAAGCATGCTTCAAGACAACAGTAGACTCCGACAGGCCTTTCGCACGCGCTGTCAAGATGTATTCCTGGCGGAATACCTCCAGCAGATTCTGGCGAACGAATCGCGATTGATAGGCCAGCGCACCATAAGTGAAGCAGAACGTGATTAAAATGAAGTGCTTTACCAGATCACCCATTTGACCCATGGGAGTCAATTGGGCAAAATTGTCGGATCTCATTCCCTGGAAAGGAAGCAAGTCGAGTTCAATACTGATCCAGAGAATCAGCGGAATCGCCATCACATAACTCGGAATCGCATAAAGAATATAGAGAACGGTACTGGAAACGGTATCGAACCAGCCATTTCGACGTGCCCCCGACAGAATTCCGATGGGGATAGCGAGCGCAAACCCGATGCCCAGGGATAGAATAGCTAAAGAGATCGTAGCCGGCAGGCGCTCCATGACCTTTACTGAGACCCGCCTTGAATCCGGTGTCATGGAATTGCCGAAATCGAATGTGACAATTCGTTTCAGCCATTCAACGTAGCGAACATGAATCGGCCGGTCCAGGCCATAGTAGTCGCGAAGCTGCTCGTATACGCGATTGGAGATCCTGGGATCCATCACCTCCTGCGCCTGCAATGCCGCCGGGTCGCCGGGAGCAAGGTTGATGACGAGGAATGTCACCAGCGTGATTCCCAGCAGTGTCGGAATCGCAAGAAAGACTCGATGAAGAGCATACGACAGCATATTCCGAAGCCCCTTGAATATCTACCTGTTACAGCGCCTGAAGACCCTGCCGTCCCTCTCCCGGTTTCGTCCACCAGGCGTGGAGGGACGGATCGAAATTGAAGATGCCGCGAGGGCTGGTCTGAATCCCTCGAATCCGTTTCTGGAATGCGTACAGGCTCTGTCGGTACGTGACAAAGGTATACGGCTGATCCTCGTAGATGATTTTGTGGATCTCCTGATAGATCTGTTTTCGTCTTTTAAAATCAAATTCTTTCCTCCCCAATTCAAATAACTCGTCGACGCGAGGATTCGAGTATCCGCCGTAATTCCGACCGGTCTCGTATTCTTCTGTCCGCCACAGGTTCCATCCCGTGTCCGGGTCCGTACCGGTCCCCCAGGCCGCAATACTCGCCTGAAACTCATGTTTCCGACTCATTTCCATGAAGGTAGCCCATTCAATCGTGCGCGTCTTCATGTCCACGCCAATGCTGCGAAGGTCCTCCTGGAAGAAGTTGGCCAGTTTCAAGGACGCCGAAGCCCCCTGGGGGATCTGCAAGGTAAACTCGAACTTGACCCGGTTGCCGTCGATTGTCTTGTAGCGCCAGCCATCCTGCGGATCGACCGCCCATCCCGCCTCATCCAGCAAAGCCGCTGCTCGATTCAAATCGAACTGGATCGGTTGAATATCGGGACAGAACATCCACGAGTCCGGGTGGAAGATCCCCAGGCAAGGCTGCGCAAGATTGTAGTACACTTTCTCGATAATCAGGGGAACATTCAGGGAATGGGTCATTGCCGTGCGGACTCGGCGATCCGTAAAGAACGGATTGCTCCCATCCATGTTCCAGCCGATATAGCCGAAGGCCCACTCGGGAGAAGCGAGTTTATAGCCGACCTCGGCAAAGCGGGGCGAATGGGTCTGTTTCGCAAACTGTTCACCGCTGAGAAGAATGCAATCAAGGTCGCCCTTCTCAAACGTCAACAGCCGCGCGTTGTCGTCCGGAATCAGACGAAAAACGAGTCTCGCGTAATTCGGCTTGTCCCCCGGGTAATTCTCCCAGCGGCGAAGCGTAATCCGGTCGTTTGTAATCCATTCTTCGATCACGTAAGGCCCGGAGCCGACGGGATTGCGATTCAGTTGGGAATAATAATCACCCGTTTTCAGATCGGGATACTGTTCCTGTTCTTTCTCATAGAGATGTTTCGGGATGATGGGGAAGAACACATTCCATTTCGCTGTCGGAACAGCGGCCTTGTGAACATAGCGAACGGTCAGATCATCCAACGCGACACAATCAACAATATCCGTCGTTCCTGTTTTCGCCGCCGGGCAGGGGACACGATCATCAATGATTGCCTTCCAGGAATAGACAATATCATGGGCGGTGACCGGCGCGCCGTCGTGCCATGTCAGGCCGGGTTTCAGCTTGAGCACTGCGGAAAGGTGGTCTTCGGCTTCCTGGTACTCTGCAACCCAATCCGGGTTTGTTTTCCATTCCAT
Organism: Candidatus Omnitrophota bacterium; assembly: GCA_029568995.1. Taxonomy (GTDB): domain Bacteria; phylum Hinthialibacterota; class Hinthialibacteria; order Hinthialibacterales; family JAKPRU01; genus JAKPRU01. The sequence goes on from JAKPYU010000061.1 coordinate 9,412, forward strand.
GTTGCGGTCAAACGTAAACGGCCCATTAAATATCTGCTCGCCGACCATGAACTCATACGTCGAAGAACCGAAGATCGGATTCAGATTCTGTGGACTTCCATCCAAGTTGATATAAAGTGTGTCGTTCGTTTCGATCAGGCCCTTGTCCTCCGGCTCCGGTTCAAAAAGAGAGGAGACATTAACCAGGGGATCGTTTTTCGGATCGTAAGAATCCTGCGTCGCAGGTTCTTCCTCGACAGGCGTTTTCCCGCATCCCGTCCAAAGTGAAAGGGAGCCGACAATCAATAGACAAAATAGGCACGAGTACCAGCAATAATAATGAGATGCCGTGTTCTGCTTGACTGACGTCTGATGACTCTTCATGTGTTTCTCCTGCAAGTCGGCATTCGATCATTCACGTTGTGATTGTATCAGCAGTTCAGCTGAATGATTCTTAAGATCTATGCGAATACGATCCGATTGTTTTGGGGAAATATGGACCGTAAGATCTGCGATGCCATCCCCGTTTCGCTTCAATACCAGGCCCGCCTCGGTGATCGAGAGATCCCGTTGCGGCAAAAACAGGTAAGCGAGGACTACTGGGAATTGCCCGGTGAACTCATAGCAGGCAACCGGCGCAGGCTTCCGGCCTTCCTCACTCGGAAGATACCATCCCTGTATGGACGGCGTTTCCTGGCCCTTGATAATCGACACATCCAGGCCAGGGAACTTTGCCGGAATGATTGAAAGATTCGGCCCTGTCTCCTGTTGTGTATGCACAGAAAGGTCATCCATTCTTTTCAGATCGAATTCCGGACCGAAATGAAAAAGTGATTCCATGCGGTGTTTGCCATCGCCCAGAAGTTCATCCAGAAGAATCCAATACTCATTCTTCTTGAAGAAGATGTGGCGCTTGTGGATAACCGGTATCGAATTTGTCCCGTATCCGCAGTCATAACTCGCCATTGTGTAGTCGAAAAGGTCATTCGATTGCCAGACAGGTGTCGGATTTTTGGGCGGTTCATACTCGCTGGAAAAATGCAGGCGGTTCTGTCCAAAGCCGTCAATCATGACGGTGGAATGGGCTTGCGTACTGATGGCATAGGAGCGCCAGGCATTCAGGACATACTGGTACGGTCCCGGATCGATAATGAAGTTCTTTCCGAAAGCGGAGAGTTCGAATGAGAGTTTATCGTCATGCTGGTGATTCGTACCAAGAGGGCCGCCGTCGAAGCAGAGATACAGGGTGTCTTCATCCCAGCCGCTCCGCATGACGGCATTTCCGGCGTACGGAAGGTAATGCGAGGCTCCAGTCGGGGGCAAGCCCTCCTTGCCGCTTGTGGAAACGTATTGGAAATCCGGACGGTCGAATCGCTTTGCACCTTGCCGGAGTATGGCCCGGATGGAACCGCTTGTGGAATCACTGAAAGCCGGGGTCGTCCCGTCAGGTTTACAGATCCACATGAGGTAGTCATACATGGATTCGAGGCGTGTTCCGAAATCGCCCGGAATCGGTACACCAGTCTCCAGGGCCAGATCATAGGCGCGATGAAATCGGTCAAGACAGTACAAATGGTAAGAGGGAGCGAGTTCCCATTGTGCTCCGTCGGGGTAAACCTGCATCTTCAGCTGTTCCGCAAGACGTTCGTATCCGGCCTGTTTCCATTGTTCCGCGTCCCGGAATTCCGGGAAGTAGACCGCTATGGCCGCAAGGCCCGTCGAATCGACGACGCTCCAATTACTCGAACGGCGCAATCCGGCGGGATGTTTCAGGATATAGTCGCCGTGGCTCCAGATCGATCCAAGCATGAGCTGGATAACCTGGGGTGTAAACGCATCGGAACACAGGAATCCATAAAAAGTCATCGGGAGCGCATTGACACCGCGATTCCCTGCCTCCAGGTTTCGCCAGGCAGCTACCCGCGTTAATGTATAAGGTGGAGCCGGATTCTGGACAATCCAATCGGTAATCTGCGCAACAAACTCCTTCGCATATTGTTCATTCGAGGTTTCCAGGTAGTCGTTCATCAATACAATCAGGTGCGTCAGGTTATTCAGGGACCAGAGCCATTCCGCGAGCTCGGCGTGATGACGGGACCATTCAATCTGTGGTCCATATCGATAGGGAGTCCCGCGAATATCAAATTCATGGCGGCAGATCGCCTCAGCGGTTTCCGTTGTGGCTGACTGGGGATTCGCGACGGGTTTTCGAATCAGGGCTGCCGGGGTGGTTTTATTTCGGAAATATTCGGATAGTTCATAGATCGCGAGACTATTCTTGTTCGCTCGGTGGGCATCGCGGACACGTTCCAGGCCGGGTCTGTCCAGGTCCAGCATTTCCTCGAAGAACTGTCGCTGAAAATGTTCCTGGTACAGAACCATGTGTTCGACGGAGAGAAAACTCACATACACTGTCCGGTCTTCGTTGTAGACGGTCGGGAATCGTTCCACCTCGACTTTCCCGGTATTGAGATCCGCCGTCGCACGGACGTCGATGAAGTTGGTATTACCCGGATGTTCGAGGCAGAGAACCGTGGGAGTAGCGGAATCGACAAATAGGCGCACCTTCTGCGCGGACGGAATCTGTTCGGGTTCCTGTTCGAACTGCGCCCAGCCATGCCGCCGGATCGCCTCGGCAAGAGTCCCTGCCTGGGGCAGAAGGAAATCGAGCGCAGCGGCGGAGATCGTTTCCCGGATCAGCGCGTCGGAAATTTCCACGGGCCGTGGTTCACAGGGAACTTGGCGGGCCATGCGTGCGGCCCAGTCGCCGCTGACAATCCGGCTGGGGCCTTCCTCGAAAAGGATCTCCGCACCTTGTGCAACACTTGCTGAGAAAAGAACGAGGAGGCCAATACCGAGCGTAGTTCTCATGTTCATCATACGAAAATTCCGGGGAAATATCGAATTTGGATTTTACGACGATCTTCCTTCAGGACTGTAGTAAACCTGTGTCTTGGCTTGAAGGCAAGCTATTCTCCGGCGTTTTCGGGTTCGATTCTACGGCGGACCTTCACGCAAACTCAGGCGGGCTTTCGGGCAAGGACCATAATCACGTCCCCCACCCGGAGGCGTTTGATCCATTGGGTCAATAATTCGGGATAGAACTGCTCCTGCCAAAGCGGTGCGTGAAGATAGGGTGTCACATACTCCGCGTCCTGACGATATGCCACAATATCAAATCCCACATCCCTCAGCAGACGGAGCAGAGTCCGTCGGCTAAAGAACTGCAGGTGCTCCGGTGCATCCAGCCAGCGATCCCCCAGGAATCGGTGTGGCAGGCTGTCTGCCGCAGGAGTCTTCACGTAGAACAATCCTCCGGGAGACAGCAATTCCCGAATAGTACGGACAACGGATTGCGGATCGGGAACATGCTCGATCACATCAATCAATGTAATCAAATGATAATGGGATCGCGGCAATGCAACGGTATCCGGCGATCCCAGTCTGACGTTTACCCCGTGCGATTGAGCGAAGGCAATCGCTTGCGGGTCCATGTCAATGCCTTCCGCCACCCACCCGCAACGTCGAAACATCGCCACCATGCGTCCCGCCGAACATCCGACATCCAGGTATCGCTTCTCTCCTTCAATGGACTGCTCGAAATTGTGCCATTTGAAATTCACATCCCATTCGGTCACATCCTTGTAGGGGGGCAGTCGACGGCAATCTTCCGCCGTCGTATTCAATACATCCAGCAGCGCCTTACGGTAGCCTCTCAAGAGTCCAAGATCCTCTCGCCCGTCATTGTCATAAATCATTCGAATAGCGCGAGACGTGGGCATCGGGTGGACGGTTATCATGGAGCAGCGGGGACAGCGGACACGGACCCAGCCGGTCACGCGATCCCGCCACAGAGCCACACGGGGACCTCCCCATCCGCACAGCACACAGCCCGGTTGTCCCTCGCGCTGCGGAGACTCATCCGATTTATCGGGGACCGCATACATCTCGTCAAGGATGATTTGGCCATCCAGGGTCTGCAAATCTCCGCCGGAACATAAATATCGACACACGCAGCGAAAATAATCGACCAGGATTTGAAGCCCTTCCCTGTCCGTTCGCTGGACTAGACATCCGAGCGCCTCTTTCCAGCACGACTCTTCGAGACAGATGAGCGCTCGACAGAAACGGCCGAGGTCTCCGTTGGGGCTATCCTCCATGGAACGGTACAGATCCTTCGCTTTCTCGATTTGTCCCAGGTTTGTGAAGCAAGCGGCGCGAATCGCGGGAATACGGCTGTCCTCTTCGGGGCAGGTTCGCTCGCCGATCATTTTCAACAATTCCGCGTATCCCCCCGTATCGAACAACGTCTGCAAGAGACCGTGACGGGCCGTCCAGTCGTTCGGATCGATACGAAGCGCCGTCAGGTACCAGGTTCGTTCTTGTTCCCATTCGGGATCGAAGATGTCTCGCGTCCGCCTGCATAATTGCCCCAGGAGACGCGGCCAGAGGGGTTCCCCCGGATCCAGATTAGCGGCCAATTGCAGCATGGCTCTCGCCCAGCGCGTGCGATCCTGGATTCCGGCAAGAATCAAGAGCCGACGCGAGATCCGAAACGCGATATGTGCCAAGCGACCTGTCCCTCGAATTGGGGAGATTCTTCGTATCCCGCAAATCAGAGGACGAATCAGGAATCCGGGAAACACCCCCGCCAGCCGTGAGAGCAGGACCATCCACCGCAAATCCGAAATCTGTCTCGGATCTCCCTGTTTTCGAGCCAATTCGAGCGCGAACTGCCAATCGCCGCTCCGACGCGCACATTGAATCACCTCTGAAATCCGTTCCCCGTCAAATCCCGGATCATCCGCAAATCCCCTGGCGAGACGGAACGCTTCCGCACAATCACCCGATGCGACGAGCGCCTGGAAGAACAGCCATCGGCATTCGAAGGTCGCGTCCGGGCTGCTTTGTATCGGCTCCAGGATGGGAACCGCTTCATCCATACGATGCAGAACACCAAGCAGGTTTGCCAGATGGACACGAGGAGCAAGCGATTCCGGCTCCACCTCTACGGCCTTCCGAAGAAGGACCTCGACGTCTTCGTATCGTTCTTCGTGGAATCTTCGGAAAGCCTCCTGGATTTTCGGATTTTCCATACAACCTCTCATGTCCTGCGGCAAGTCAATCGGATTCATCCCTGGGGGGAAGTATAGCCTCTCCCGCCCATACAGGCCATTGAACAGGGAAGAAATGATGGTTTTCCGAGCCTGGATTGACAGGAGAGAACGGCGCGGTATGTTGTATGGGGAATGCGGAACTCGCCTTGTGCCCGAAGATCTGCAAGATTCCGCCTATTCCGTTTTTTCGGGGCACTAGCTCAGCTGGGAGAGCGCTGCTTTCGCAAGGCAGAGGTCGTGGGTTCGAATCCCATGTGCTCCATTCTCCCGATTTACCATCTGCCCGGCCTTGGTAAACCAGACATCAGGAATGCGCATCGGTCTTTTCATCCGCCGGAGGTGACGGCACCGCCAGGACCCGGATGATGCCGTTTTCGGTCTCGAAAACCGGCTTGAGGCAGTCTTTCTCCATTAGAGGAATCAGCCTCGCCAGTTCGCGCCCGTCCGGCCAGCCCATCGGCAGGAATCCCCGCATGAGGCGATTCATTTCCGACTGATTAAACAGGATATGTGTCACTCCCAGTTCCCAAAGTCGATTCAGCGCTTGTTCGGGCGTCTGCGGGACGGCATTACCAAACTCGTCATGTGGAATCCAGGGATGCAGGTTGAACACAACCGGCACAATCGCCTCACAGCGTAGCCCGTACGATTGCGCCTCACCGAGAAACATCGCCCGTACAGGCCGTTGCTCGGCAGTTTCGTTCAGGAAATGAATCGCCCGTGTATGCGGCAGAAGCCGCTCGTAATACGGATCCTCCGTTTCCCCTTCCACAAGGTATTTCAGACCTCCATCCAGGGAGATCGTTAACAGCAGCAGATAAAGAGAATAGGAGGCTACAAAAAACACGGCCCACCGCAGGGTTCTCTGTATTCGAACTCCGAATGCGATACCCCAGGCGGCAATCAGGGCCAGCGGCGGGGCAACAGTCACGAGAAACCGATGATTGCGCTGCGTAAGCACAAACCACAGCACGAATGTCACCAGGGTATAGACCCACAGGATTCGCAGATCACGACTGCCGTTCCGACGGATCAGAAGCAGCGCTGCACCGGCCAGCATCAGGGGAGAGAAGACACCGAGATCCAGGATCGTCAGATCCAGCGGCGCTCGAATCAGCTCGATCAGATGCCCTGATAGTCCCAGAGCCTTGGGGGAATGCGCAGCCCGGAAGAAAGCGGCGGCAGCATCGGTCCAGTTCGCCCCGCCAAACCAGGAATACATCAGGGGAAACACCGGATTGCCGACCATACACGCATTTCTCACCAGCCAAGGCGTGAGAAGACACAGCGGCAGGAAAGCCATCCATAAGAAACCCCGCAGACGCTTCCCGGAAGGCCCAAATCCCAGGACCAGAACCAGCATGGGAATCCAGACCGAGATGATCGCGATGTATTTGCATCCAAGCGAAAGTCCCACGAAAACCGACGACAGAATGATTGCCGAAGTCCGGGCACTCTCCGTCCAGCGCAGAAACATCATCAGGGCCAGCAAAGCATAGAAACACACGCCCAAGTCGATATCCGCCTGGACGGCGAGACGAACAATGAGACCACTCGACGCAAACAGAATCGCAGCCAGCCAACCGACCGATTCCCCGCCCTTTCGCGCCCCAATGCAGAAGATCCCCGCTGCACAGGCCACCGCGAAAAGAAAATGCACAACCGTGGCGGACGCCGTCTCGCCCAGGGCAAGCGCCCATGTATAGAGAATCTCCACATTCATGGGAAACCAAGCATAAATATTATACGGGAACGCCACCCAGCCATGGTGTCGAATCCAGGCTTCCGGAACCGCCAGATGGTATTCGAGCGCGTCATAGTTCAGCGCCGGAAGCAGGGAGCACCCCAGCCCAAAAATTCCTGCAAGAACCAGGAAAGAAATCCAGAGCCTGTTCTCACGCCATTCTGCATGGCGTTCGGTATTGGGGGCGAGAATCGTGCGGAGAAGATCTACCCAGATTCTCCTGGTCAGCAGGATCGACAGGCCAACCAGGACCGGGATCAATTCGGAATAGAATAAGTGCAGGGTGAGCAACAGAAAGGTGAAACCGAACAGAATCCCCTGGCCCAGTCCAAGAGCCAGGAGTATGCGCTCGGCCTTCGTCATGGATTCCTCTCGACGGAGGATCAACCATCCCAGGGGCCACCCGACCACAAAAGGAATCACACCCGCAAGGAATTCTCTCAGCCGCCAGGCAAGAATGAAAACCGGCGACGGATGAAGCACGCCGACCAGAACGGCTGAAGTCATTACAAGGAAGAGAATCAACCACGGATGAGAACGAAAGTGGCTCCCTCTCCCCTTGGGAGAGGATTCGGGTGGGGGTGCATGATCCGTTTCAGCGTTCACGGGATCTCATTCTGGCGGAGATATTCCAGGTAGCCTTCGAGGATCCATGCCGCAGCGCATTGGTCGATTACATCCCGGCGATCCCTGCGGCGAACGCCGGATTCGATCAGGTGGCGCTCGGAACCGACCGTGGAGAGACGCTCATCCCACAGAATCACGGGCATGGAAAGGCTTCTTTGCAGGCGGTCGGCCAGTTTCCGGGCCGTGGCAGCAGACTCTCTCTCCTTCCCGTCCAGAGTACGCGGTAATCCCACCACAACCACGGAAACCTCATGTTCCCGAATCAATTCGGTTACATCCTTCACAAGCGTCGAGGCGCGGTTGCTCTTCATCGTGACCAGGGGCTGAGCAATGGTTCGAAGCTGATCCGAGAGTGCTACGCCGATTCGCTTCTCTCCCAGGTCGATAGCCAGAATCCGCCCTTCCCTGGGAATGGCGGTCAACGGCTTGGCACCTCTTGGTTTGGACAAGTCTGTCGGGGCCAAACATGTCGGCAGGGGTGTCTCCGCAAGGGGTGTCAGCATACTGACAGGAACCGGCACTTCGAAAGGCTCAGGAACCGGTCTTATTTGATCGGATTCCAGTCTTTTCAGAGCATTCTGGGCCGCCGCTTTCTCGGCCTTTTTCTTGCTCTTGCCACTTCCTTCCGAAAGGACGTTCTCTCCGATCAAGACCTGAACAACAAATTCCCGATCATGGTCCGGCCCGGTGGAATGCACCAGGCGGTAGATCGGGAGGACACCGAATTCCTTTTGAGTCCGCTCCTGCAGGTCGGACTTATAGTCGATGATGCTCTCCCCGACGGCGGCGCGGTCCAGCTCATCGCCGACCTGCCTCAGGACGAACTGCTTGGCGATGTCTATTCCCTCGGACAAATAGATCGCACCGACCACGCTCTCGAAGAGATTCCCAAGAATCGAAAACCGACTCCGGCCACCGGTCTGCTCTTCTCCTTTTCCCAGCAGGAGATAGTCACCCAGTCCTAATTCCTCCGTTCGTTCGGAGAGAATGCGTTTGGATACGATGATGGATTTGATCTTGGAGAGATCCCCTTCTCTCATTCCGGGAAATCCCAGGTACAGGGCTTCGGTCACCGCCAGACCGACAACCGAATCTCCCAGGAATTCGAGGCGTTCGTTGCCATACGTGGAGCAATCCGTATTCTCGTTGGCGAAGGAGCTATGGCAGAGGGCCTCATGCAACAGACCGAGATCGACATTGGGCACTCCCAGTCGTTGCGCCAATTCCCGCAGACTTGTTTGCCGTTCCGATGTAACGTCCACGAAATTCAATGATCCCGCATATCCGCCGGTCCCATCAGCCCCGGAACATGGGGACAGGCTACTTGATCACATTCACTTTCGCCATGTCGGGGACTAGGCGTGAGTCCAAATCGCGCTGACGCATGTTTTGTTCGTAGCGCTTTTTTCGTTCGTAATTTGCAATCGCCTGTTTCTGGCTGGGCGTGAGGGTGCTCTGCTCCACCCCGAAGAGCCGGGTGCTGTATTCACGGGTATCGTCCGCCATACCGGATCCCACCCCTTTGATCCGATTCGCCGTTCCTTTCACAACGCTTGTGACCGGCGAAAAGACCTTTCCCCCCACTTTCCCGACTTTCTTGCTCACGCCGGAACAGCCAAGACAAAGACTGACACACAATAGCACAATAAACGGAGCAAGGTGCGATGTTGGGCGCATTCAAAGACTCCATCGAAATGAGTTTCGTTCCCCCTCCTGACGAATCCCCGGACAGTCCAGGGCATTCGTTGCCCCGATCACTGTAAAGTATATCACCGAAGCCGATTCTCGACAGGAGACCTGGAGAGAGGTCTCACAGGCTTTGCAGGAAGTCCACAAAAGGTCCGAAACCCTGCGGGCATCTCGCCGCGACTTCCTCGTATCGAACCTTGCTTAGAATCAGCGGCGCATCCACGACATCGTGATATTTCTTCCCGCACTCTTGGAACAGCCGTTCCACAATCCTTTTCGGGGGATTCTTGTCGTCCTGCTCTTCTACGTCTTGACGCCATTCTTGCTTGAACTGACTTACTCCCAGATGGGACCTGAGCGCCTCCTCGCTTGCCAGAAGCAGCGCCTCTAAATCATGCTTGAAGCAGAAGGCGCGGAATCGTTCGGCGATACGGGGATCGCAATCCGGGGCTTTGCGCTCCAAAGCCTTTTGAAATTCCGCCTTCATTCCGGCGATCAACTCTCCCGCATTCGTGTGGGGAAAACCCCGATTCATCGGATACAAATCCGGAACCGCAACCACATACGTATCAAGGCGATTCAAAAGAGTATTCGCTGCCTTGACGGGGACCTTTGTCAGCGACGTCTTCTTTTTGTCGCCGCTGGGCGATTCAAAGAACTCGACGGCAATTCCCTGTTGCTTCTTCTGCTGAATCAGCGGCGAAAGCAGAGTCTCCATGGCGTACTTGTCCGAAGGTCCCTCCACATACACATTGACACTCAGGGAACTCATGCAAGCCGCTCCAACTCGTCATTCTGGTGCATCGCCTCGATTTCCTCCGCGCCGAACTCTTTCAGGTTCTCGACAAGAACAGCGGAATCTTTGGGCTTGATAAACACCGCCTGCCCGTCCTCTTTTCGCATGACTGCGATACGGGAAATGTCGAATTGGGTGAGGAAATAAGAGGCATGGGTGGCAAGAATAATCTGTGTCCGCTCGGAAGCTTTTTCGAACAGCCCGGCCAGAATCGGCAATGTGCGTGGATGTACGCCCTGGTCAGGCTCGTCAATGCAGATCAGAGAGGGTGGATTGGGCTGCACGCAGAGAGCCATCCAGCAGATCAGGCGAAGGATACCATCCGACAGGTCGGCAAGACTGAGATCGTTCCCGACTCCTTCCTCCCGCCAGAATGCGATGACCTCACCGGGACCGCCGCGCGCTTTCACGGTCAATTCCTTAAATCCGGGAACCGCCAATCGGAGGTGATGCTGTAATTCATCATAAGCAGATGGATGTTCCGTCATCAGATAGTGCAAAAGCGAACTCAGATTCCGGGCATCTTCGTGCAAAACGGGTTCCTGTTCAATCACAACCGATTTGCGGATTAGATGATTCGCAATGTTGAAGGAACTATAGAACCGCCAGCCCCGAATGAACTCCCGTAGGGTGTAGAGGGCATCGTATCCTGAATCAGTCATTACGCTCAAAGCGAGTTGATTGGTGCGTTTCAGATCAATCTTCCTTTGCCCGGACAGATGTTCCGCTGGACCTTTTCCCCATTGAATGTGCATAGGTAAGTAACTCTCTCCGTCAGAAGAACGCCTTGATTCAACACGCTCGTAGGTCAGACTTATCCGCCCAATCGGTCCTGTCAGTTCCCCTCGATAGGAGACAGGACGTTCTGTGTCAATCACAAGTTCCCAGGAGAATCTATCCAATCCAGGGGTATGAAAAACCTGTTGACCAATTGATCCGGCGACAACTTCAGGGGGGATCTCTCGATACATGCCCTCTCGCAAGAACTTGAAGAATTCAAACAAGCTGGATTTCCCCGACCCATTCGATCCGACAAGAACCTCAAGCGGACCAAACCCGGCAGCAAATTCCCGGAAGGGACGAAATCCCTTTATTTCAATTGATTTGATCCGAAACGGCGTGCTCATTGTGGAATCTCTCTCTCCGACAGGCAATCCCCGCCGGATATCATACCATCCCGACGATCATATCACGTAACAAGGGTCCTGGGGAACAACTGTCAAAAAGAGAATTCGTCACCGGGAATCGAAGCCGACCTCTCACGCCGCCTCCGACGAGGAATCGGCGGCAATTGTGGTCGCTGACACGGAGACCGGAATCCTGGCGTGAATAATCGCAATGGTTCGATACATCAAGTGAGCAAACTTGGAATAGGGGAAATACAGGAACAACATCAGCACCGAAACCAGGTGCAGAAAATACGTCCCATAGGCCAAAACCCGGATCTCCGCGAGACGAAATACCTGGCTGAAAATGCCGGTCAACGCCAATGTCAGCATCAGCCACAAGAAAAACCAATCCGAATATGAACTCTTTCCCACGTCCTTTTCGGCAGCGACCAGGCGCTGATAAATCATCAGGCAGATTCCCACCAGAAACGCAGCCGCCCCCAGGTTCCCCAGAACCTTCACCGGGTGAAGAAGCGGCAGGGGAGTCTGTAAGTCAAACAAATACAAGCCTGTACAAACAAGAGATGTGGTCAAGAACAGCGCCAGAAATCCATAGAAAACCAGGAGATGTGAATAATACCGGTGCTTCCCGGCTTCGCATTCGCTGAACCGACTGTGCTGCAGAATCTCTTTGATTGTCGCAGAGATCCCCTCTCCGAATGTCGTCAAATGCCCCTCTTTGCGCTGAACAGGACTGTTACGAATGTCGTTCCAGAACCGCATCGCCCCGACCGCCGCACATCCCGCCGCAACCAAGCTCGCCAGAATGAAGACCGCGTCCAACGGCCAGGGGTGAGGAAAGACCTTCCTGAACACAATCTCCCCCTCCGGGATGGTCAAATGCCCTGTCGCCCCCATCACCAGCAGCAGGAGAATCGCCGGAAAGAGAATCAGCAAAGGCAAATACTTGATATCGCTCAGCCATTTCCCCATAAATGAGGGAAAGGCGTAGTACTTGAACGCGAGGTTGCGTATCCCGGCCAGGACATCTCCGGGATTCCCGGTCCGGGGGCATACCGCAGAGCAGTCATTGCACTGGTAACACAGCCAGATATCGGGGTCTTTGATGAGCCGGTCTTTCATGCCCCAAATCGCCCAGATCATTTCCTTTCGCGGAAATGGATTTTCATCGGGGGAAATCGGGCACGTGGCCGAACAGGCGGCACATTGGAAGCACTTCTTGAACGAATCGCCGCTCATTCCGGCGACCTCGTTGACAAACTCCAAATCCGGATCGACAAAGATCATCCCGCTGTCTTTCCCCTGCTGTTCCCGGATGGTGTTCCGAATTTCTTCTACCATCTCAAATATCCTTCAGCCCGACGTGAGTCGATTGAGAACCGATACTCGCTCACAGGTCCTTGAACGGATTCATGCCGACATTTTCGACAACCTTTGCCATTCCATTGACCAATTCGGGAATGCGTTCGTATTCCGAGATCGCCAGTTGGTGCAGCTGCACCCGGTCATTCTCCAACACGAGCTGCTTGAGTTTCTCCCGCACATTCTCACCCCGCCGATCCGCCAGTTCGCTGCCTGTGATGAAGTGGCACTGATAATCCTCACCATACTTGCAGCCGATCATCAGGATTGCGTCGATTCCCCTGGATAGTGCATCGGCCACCCAGACCACGTTCATCGATCCCAGGCATCGCAGCGGGATAAACCGAACGAATGGGCTGTAGGAGAGATGCTTCATCCCCGCCATGTCCACAGCGGGATAGGCATCATTTTCACACACAAATGCCAGAATGCGTGGCTTTTCCTCAGACTCATCGGGAACGTCAATGGCCTTGATCATCGCAGATATGATCCCCACCGAATAATCCTGAAACGAGACGATCCGCTCCGGGCAGGCTCCCATACAGATTCCGCACCGCCTGCAACGAGTCGGATTCGGCTTGGGAGTTCCCTTTTCATCCTCGTCGAGCACACCAAACGGGCATTCTTCAGTACAGCGTTTACACTGGGTGCAGCGTTGCAGGAAAAAGTCCGGGTACGATTTATCACCGGAACGCGGGTGGACCGCCTCGCCGCGCGCCGTCATTTCTATGCACTGAATCGCCTTCAGCGCCGCGCCTGTCGCATCTTCCATGGCGGAAGCGCCATCCATCGGCTGACGCACACATCCGGCCGCGTACACGCCCGTTCGCCGCGTTTCGTAAGGGAAACAGATGAAATGCGAGTCGGGGTATCCGAAAGCCAGCGAGGGAAGATCCGGCCCCTGGCGATATTCCAGGTTCAGAATTTCTGTACCTTCATGCTGCTTCAGCCGCTCAATGGTTTTCTCGGCTTCATCTTTCTGAATACCGACCTCCCCTTTCGCAACAACCGCCTTCGCATCGGCTAATTTCCGAATGGCCTCGCCATCCGCGGAATTCGGTACCATTCCCGCTGCCAGAACTACCAGATCGACCTCCACGCCGATCTTCCTCCCCAGCATGGTGTCTTCGACTTCCAGAATCAGCGCACCGGTCGTTGATCTGTTAATTGCAGTAACGTTTCCTTTTGTGAGGAAAACCCCCCGGTCCTCCTGCACACGGCGATAAAAATCCTCGTATTGACCGGGAGTTCGAATATGGTCGTAGAAAATGTACGCTTTTGACTCCGCGTCGCTTTCACGCAGGTACAGTGCCTGCTTGAGAGAGGTCAGGCAGCAAATTGACGAGGTATAGGATAGATACTCGGAATCCCTGGAGCCGCTGCTTTGAATGAACGCGATTCGCCTTGCCGGTCTCCGGTCCGAAGGTCTGAGGAACTGACCGGATATGGCCATTTCCTCCATTTTGACATTGGTAATGATGTCCGGATTGGTGCCGTAGCCCAGGTGTTGAAACAGTACAGGTTCGTGGGCTTTCCATCCGGTAGCCTGAACGATTGCGCCAACTCGGAACTCGATTGTCCCATTGGTCCCATTAGCACTTCTCAGGTGAACATCGAAACAACCCGGCGCACCGGAGATCTTCTCCGTTACCATCGAGGTGTAGATTGTGATTTTCGAGTTCTCACGAACTTGGCGGATACGTTCCTGACTGTTGGTGTCTTCCAGATCCCGGTACGGTGGCTTTGTCGGGATAGACTTATGTAGCTTGGCCATCCACCCACCCAAATCCGCCTCTTTTTCAACAAGAATAACATCGTAGCCCGCCTTGGCCGCCTGCATGGCAGCCGTCAGCCCCGTTATCCCACCACCGACAACCAGAATAGTCTTATTGATATTCTTGCTTTCCTCAGACGGTTCCAGGGGTTGTTGCAGATTGACCTTGGCGATCCCCATCCGCAGATAGTCCTCCGCCATCATCTGGGTGTCCTCATTGTTGGGAGGTTGGCACCAGACTACCTGTTCACGTAAATTGACTCGTTCGAGGATAACCTCTTTGGATAATTCATCAATAGCGCATTGAAATCGTCCCGACGGTCCCGCAAAGACGATCTTGTTCAGCCCTTCGGATTGAATCTCGGCCCGGATTAAGCGAATAACCTCTTCTCCAAGAGAATCCACGGCCCTGCAAACGGGAACCTTATACTCACCGAAGGCAATCTTGGACAACGCTTCAATATCAAGACTCTCCCCGATTCCGCAACCGGTGTAGATATAAACGCCGATTCTACTGTCCACCGATGCACCACCTTCTCAGAGGCACTGAATCGCTTTAAGCGCCGCTGCTGTACCGTCCTTGACCGATTGCGACACATCCGAGGGTCTGCGAGCGCACCCTGCGGCGAAGATTCCCCGTTCGCCCTCATCATTCACCAGGAATCCGTAGCCATCGTATTGAAGACCGGGAATCGGCAGTTTAGCAATTCCGGCACATGGAACAATCCCCGTCGCAAGGATTACCAGATCGAAACAACCCTGGTATTTTTTTCCGGACATGGAATCCTCTACGTCAACCTTCAGATTCCTCGTGGCCGGCTCTTCATCTACCCTGGCAACCTTTCCTTTCACAAAACGCACATGATCGTCGCCCAACAGGTCGTAGTAATACTTCTCATGACGGCCAGTCGTTCGGATATCAATATAGAAAATGGAGATGGCCGCCTCCGGGCAGCGTTCGCGAATATAGCGTGTCTGCTTCAGTGTCCCCATACAACACACGCTCGAACAATACGGCAAATGATTTTCATCCCGCGAACCGGCACATTGCACAAACGCTACTGTCTTTGGCTCGATGCTGTCAGAAGGTCTCAGAACAGTACCGCCGGTTGGCCCGTTGTTTGCGGCCAGACGTTCCATCATGACATTGGTAATCACATTCGTACATCTTCCGAATCCGAGAGGGGCAATCTTGGCGGCATCATACGGCTGCCAGCCGGTCGCGACAATCATGGAACCGACATTGACTTGGATGCTCTTGGATTGCATATCCAGGTCGATGGTTCCTTGCGGACAGGTCCTCTGAATGTGCTCTTTATCGTGCACGGAGAGAGCACGCCGATCTAATACGTGCATCATGGGATACGCCATCTCATGCGGCAGATATAACGCCTTGGTCTTCCCCATCCCATAATTGAACTCGTCGGGGCGAAGAGATTCGAGGGAATCGACTAGCGTGTCGGGGATGGGCACATTTCCCGTCACGTACCGGGGACGTTGATGAATGGACACTTCAAAATTGCCCCTGGAGCCGGACACATGTTCCACCTCGGCTAACGTGTAAACTGTAATCCTCGGATTCTGCCGAATGCGTCGAAGATTGATCTCCAACCCACAGGCGGGCGGGCACATCTTGGGAAAATACTGGTGCATCCGTATCACTCGCCCGCCCAAGCACGGTTCTTTTTCGACCAGGATAACTTCATATCCCACCTCCGCCGCTTCCACGGCAGCCGTGATGCCGCTGATACCCCCGCCGATTACCAGAATTCTCTTTGCGTCGGAACTCATCATTCCCAGGCTCCGGATCATTTCATTCGATCCATACCGGCGGCCCTTCGAACATCTTGAACAACTTCTTCTCTGATTGTCATCGTCTGTTCACTGAACAAACAAAACCGTAACCATTGCATCCCAAATTCCAGTAGAGCCATATCATCCGACCGAATCCGCTCAACGATCTGCGCATCCACGTCGAATCGTTTCAGAAATGTGCTCTCGAACACAAATACTCGGAATTTGTCGATATTGTAGCAGACCAGGTAAAACATCTCGATCTGTTCGGGCGAGAGGCTGTTGCCTTTCTGAAAGAAATCATGTAAGGTGATCTGTTGAAACGACTCTCCCATGCGGTTGTAAAGAATGACCTCCTGCTCGTCCAGCCATTCGGCTACCGTATATTGGCGACCGGCATCCCATCCCTGGCAATCCGGATCGCGCATCAGGAAGTAGAATTCGCCACTGTCATCCGAACCATCGCTTTCCCTGGGAGAGGCCAGCCCCAACGGATACATCCGGCAGGCCCAGGGGCGATCTTCATAGACTCTGCAACCGTTCTCGGAAACAAATGGACATCGTTTGTGTTCGTCTTCGCCCATGCGCAACACGATCACAGGCAGCCGTTGGTCTTTCGTAAACGGGGAGAGCGTATGCTGTTCAAGAAATTCCTGGGACGTAATCCCCAATCGCTGTTTCAGGCGAAGAATATCATAAGGAGTCAGAAAAATGGTGACGTCCGCACAGCACTGCGTGAAGCACGGAACGCCAATATGGCAGCTGAAGTGGAATGAATCCTGAAGTCCCAATCGCGGGTACTCATTCAAAACTTTCTCTTTGAATTGGTTCATTTCATCCATGGTCGATCACGACCTCGGACTCGACAATAATCTGATTCTTCATCGCATCGATGGACCAAACGGGTAGCGGCCCGGTCTCGCCCGTTTGCGGATTGCAGCGGTAGCGATAAGAGGCTTTCACGTTGTACTGCTGCCTCATCCATTCCCATCCACGACGAAAATAAGGGCATGTATCATTGAAACAGACGTACTGGAACTCGACGCCCCAGGAAGAATCCGGCGGACATCGCCATTTAGCAAGAACTTCGCCGCAATGCGGACAGGTTAAACTCGGATTCCCAGAAGTCATGATTCCCGAAACCCCCGGTTCTTTGCATGTAGGCCGCACAAACAAGCGTGTAATCCGGTTAGCGTATTGCTACTTTATAGAGAAATGGTATCCTCCGGGCGCTGCTGGAGCGCCCGGAGGGACAGGTATTCGAGAAGAATTAGAATGAGAGAGGAATAATGTCCCGTTTCATCATCTCCCATTCGCCGGTTCTCCGATCCACGCGGCAGTTCACAAAACATTTCCAATTCTGCTCATCGAGCGTCGGTTTATCGGCCCGGAAATAGTATCCCGGCCAGCGGGTCTCTTCTCGGAAAAGAACGGCACGCACATGGGCCTCGGCTTGCCACATCCGCTGGACATTTTCCCAACAGCGCAGGAGTTCGTGGAGGTCCTTTGCGGCAAGGTTAGCGGAGTCTTCCTTGAGATACGCCAGCAGTTCGAGGCCTTTCTTGAGAAGATGCTCATTGGTGGTGAACTGAGCGGAGACACCGCCCGCATATTCGTCCATGATCTTCTGAAGACGAAACATGAACATCTTGGGCTTGATGTAATTCGGGTTGATTTCGGGATCGCTGGTTTCCTTCTGATGTTGCTGGTAGACATCGAGGGGCGCGAGGATTGTCTTCTTTAGTCTCTCGACCTCAACCAGATCCACTTCCGGCTGTTGCGGATTCTCTACAACATAACGAACAGCGGACTTCCCAGCAATTCGCCCTTCGGCATGGGAACCGGAGGAGAACTTGTGGCTGGACGCGCCGGAGGCGTCGCCTGCGCAGAACAGCCCTTTAACAGTAGCCATATTGACATAGCCCCACTGGTACTCCGGTGGGGCAACATCTTCAGGACCGCTGACCCACGCACCGGATGCACCAGAATGCGAACCGATAAAGTACGGCTCCGCTGCAGCAATTTCGGACGACTTTTCCTCAGGCTGTACATTCGTGGCCGCCCAGAGAATCGCCTGGGAAATCGTCATATCCAGAAAGTCTTCCCAAGCTTCGGATTCCAGCTCTTTCAGCTTTTTCTTCGCCGCCTTCTCGTCGGGTTCCGCAGAGGCGATCCTTTGAATGGCTTCCTCGGTCCTCATGTAGATGGGACCTTTACCCTGCATGACATCCAGCATACCGAGCCAGTTGCGAAGGTTGGCCGGAATCGGCTTGGCTTTGCCGTACTCCCCCCATTTCTCCAGCTCGTCCCTGTGCTCCACCATGTAGTCGCCCCCCATCGCGTTTGTCGCACGCGATTTGAACAACAGGAACCAGGCCCCCACAGGGCCGTATGCGTCTTTGAATCGAACCGGGATGAAGCGCACTTCCTGGCAGGTCATTTCCGCCCCGGCCCTCAGGGTAAAATACGCGCTGGAACCGGAATTCCACGGTGGATACCACGCACGCCCGAGACCTTCACCGGTAGACCGGGGCCGGAAGACATGCACCGCGCCCCCCATGGCCACAACGACCGCCTTGGCTTTGAATACGTAATACTTGTTCTCACGCACGCTGAATCCGACAGCACCGGCCACCCGATCGCCGTCCATCAGCGGCTCTACGATGAACACTCGTTCGTAGATGTTCTCGATCCCGAGGGCGTTCTTCGCGGCCTCGGCTACAACGACCTTGTAAGATTCGCCGTTGATCATTAGCTGCCAGCGCCCCTCATGGACATAGGCACCATTCTCATCTTTCCAAATCGGAAGTCCCCATTTCTCGAACAGATGAACCGTGGAATCCACGTGACGTGCGACGTTAAACACCAGATCCTCACGAGTAATGCCCATCAGATCTTTTCGGACATAATCAACGTAATCCCGGACCGTGTTCTGCCCGTCTTTCAGGCCGATGTATTGATTGATAGCGGAAAGCCCCATGGCAACCGCGCCGCTGCGCTCCATCACGGCTTTGTCTACAAGAGTCACTTTCACGCCGTTCTTCTTTGCCCAGTAAGCCGCCTCTACGGCGGCCCCGCAGGCCGACATACCCCCACCAACGATCAACACGTCGGTGGTAACTTCTACAGTTTCAAAATCAGCCACAGTACCGCCTCCTTACTTCCTGATTGTCACAACTTCGGACAGCCCCAGTGAAGCCGGTTCGGTGAAAAGAACCGGGCTTCTAAGGTCATCCGATCCTGTACCAAATCCGCCGTCGGGAACGGCGGAACCTTCCGGCGTACTGCGGACGGGAAACTTGAACCGTTTAACCTGGCCGTTACGGAATTTCACGGTCCATAGGATAGAATCCGTGCTCCGCATCGGCGTCACCGCCGCGCCCATCGGGACAAAGTCCGCATACCCCCGAACCTCAATGGCCTGCGTGGGACAAATCTTCACGCAATTGTAGCATTCCCAGCACATTTCCGGCTCCATGTTGTATGCCTTCATGCTGGCCTTGTCCAAGACCATGAGATCATTCGGACAGATATGCTGGCATGCCGTCTTGTCGAGCGCTTTGCAGCCGTCGCACTTTTCTACAATGACATAACTTGGCATTGCCTGTTTCACCTCGTATATCCGCGTCTTGGCCTGATGAATCCAATCCGCGCAATCATTCTCCGCACATATTATTGATACATACGCCCAATCTCCCGCTGTTTCCTCACCGTTCCTTCCCGCCCCCGTCAAACTCATACACAGATCACTGTAAAACGAATCGATATTTTCCTTCTCCCACACACATGCGTCAAGATATCTCAGACCGATGAACGCACCCCGTACATGCTTTCTCGTTTCTCGAACAGATCTCTCTTCGATTCGATGAATCGATTACCCGGAGCGCGCCTTCGAAACGAGAACAGGTGGACGGTTCGTTTCTTCCTTCACTTTCACTCCGATCTTGAACAGACCGGTCAGCAAGAGAGCGCCGATTGCGTAAATACCCAGGGAGATCGTCAGCTCCGGAATCGTGGGAGTATACTCCGTAAACTCACCCAGTGGCGACGGGACAAAACCTGTGATAACCATCGAGAGGCCTTTGTCGATCCACAACGAGATGAATACGGCAAGGCAGGAAATCGTCAGGACCGGCTCGTTCTCGCGAAGCCTCGGCACAAGAAGCAAAACCAGCCCCGCGACGCCCATGACAACGGAAACCCATATCCAGGGAGTCAGTGCATCGGCACCTGCCACTCCAAGAAAGAGATATCGAAAATGGATCGTATGCTCCGGGATACCACTATAAAACGTGGTGAAACATTCCAGTAAAATAAAGAACACATTTGCCGTCATGGCATACGTGACAATCAGGGCCAGTTTCTGAATCGGCTCTTTGCCGGGGTCAAATCGGGTGACCTTCCGAACGAGCAGGCAGAGAAGAATGAGCAGGGCGGGGCCGGACGCGAACGCCGACGCAAGAAAACGTGGCGCAAGAATCGCTGATAACCAGAAACTTCGACCTCCCAGTCCACAATAAATGAATGCCGTCACGGTATGAATGCTGATCGCCCACGGAATCGACAGGTAAATCACAGGCCTGATCCATCCCGGTGGGGAAATGGATTTCCCCTCGGCGTCCAGTGTCACCCGAGAAATAACTACATTCAGCAGAAAATAACCGATCAAGACAACCATGTCCCAGAATAACATGGAACGTGGCGATGGGTATAAGATGATGTTTATCGCCCGTTGAGGCTGTCCGAGATCCACGGTAACAAATAGAATACACGTAACCACAGAGGAAATTGCCAGGAACTCCCCCAGAATCGTGATTTTTCCAAAAACTATGTAATTGTGAAGATAATAGGGAAGAACAACCATTACCGCCGAGGCTGCGATTCCGACAAGAAAGGTAAACTGTGCAATGTAGAATCCCCAGTTGACATCGCGACTCATACCGGTGATTCCCAGTCCGAATTCCACCTGACGGAGATAGAACAGAAATCCTGCCACGATCACAATCAACAGGACCCCAATCCATCCCCAGTACTTCGGACTTCCTTTGAGCGCATTCTCTAACATAAACCGCACCTATATGAGATAGTAGACTTCGGGTTGTGTACCCAGCCCGGGCCTGCGTCGAATGCTGAATCGGGACGCCAACAGTTGCCGGACTTCGGAGTGCTCATCCTGCAGATCGCCAAACACGAGCGCTCCGCTCGGACAGGATTCTACGCAGGCTGGCCGAAGCCCCTGATCCAGGCGTTCAGCACAGAACGTACATTTCTCGACGACACCCTTCGTACGGGTGGAAAAATCCTGATTCGCCATTCCGATGAACGGGCGGGGATCTTGCCAATTGAAGCTGCGAGAGCCATAGGGACACGCGACCATACAGTATCGGCAGCCGATGCAGCGATGCCAGTCCATCATCACAATACCGTCTTCCCGCCTCCAAGTGGCTTGCGTCGGGCATACACGCGTACAGGGAGGATTGCCGCAGTGATTACAAAAAACAAGAACTGCGCGTTTTAGCAGATTACTCGGAATGAATTCGTTCGTCTGTTCCTGGAACACACGTTTGAACGACTCCGCCCAGATCCACCTGATTTCATGTCGCGGATTGTCGATCTGTGGTACATTGTGTACACGATGACACGTCTCAACACAAATGATTCGGTCCGCCTCCGTCAGCTTATCCAAATCGACTACCATCGCCCATTGTTTCGCCTGACGCACCCCGGATGCCGCAACGAATCGGGTCGACGGCTGGGCAGAAGCCGGAGGCGTCGGTATCCCCGGCAACCCCAGTACCGCACAGGTTCCGGCTATTCTCAGAAATTCTCGTCTGCCGATACTCATCATTTACTCTCCTCAGGTTGAATATGACAATTCCAGCAGTCGGGGACAATCTGCAAGTAGTTGTGACATGCATCACAGAATTCTGTCTTGTTTGAATGGCAATCCATGCATGTGTTTGACAAGCTGATCCGGTACTCTTTTCCGTCGGAGGCGATATAAACCCGATTTCCCTTCCGAACGACCTCGTTCCGCCAGGTATTCAGCAGATCCGTGTGAGAATTGCGCATGTATGTTTTGGGCTCGACACATTGCGTTGCCGGCCCGGAGATCTGCGGTTCCGGCACGACGGACGGTTGACCGCCGACAAACGTGTACCAGAAAGGCAAGGTCGCCAGGAGAAGGAAAATAATGATTCCGGGGATAATCTTTTCTTTGTCGTACACAATCATTCCCCTCCTGGAAGCGGCTCGCCGCGCAGGTTGGCTCTGCGTTCCTTCTCCCCTCTCATCACCAGGGCATTGCCCACCAATTCATGAACACCCGACACGTTGACCGCCGGGACATAATACTCCATCAAAGGCGGCAGGGTTGCGCGGTCAATGGCGCAAATGCAGGCGAGTCGATTGACGCCATACTTCTCATGGACATACTTGACGGCACTCGCCCGCGGAAATCCCCCGCGCAGACGCATTTCCATATTCTCATCGTTCCCCAATCCCGCACCTCCCCCGCAGCAGAACGTTTCCTCCCGGATCGTGTTCTCCGGCATCTCATGAAAATAATTGCAGACATTGCGGATGATATAGCGCGGTTCTTCGAGAAGGCCCATTCCGCGTGCGGGATTACATGAATCATGAAAGGTTACGCACAGATCATCGTTTCGACTGGGATCCAGAATGATCTTCCCATGGTGGATCAAATCCGCGGTGAATTCGCAAATGTGAACCGCCTTGGTAGATGCCGCGTTGTCAAATGTGGTTCCGGTGATCGGGGAAACGGGCAGATCGAGGAAATCGGCAGGACCATTCAGAGTATTCATGTACTGGTGAATGACCCGCCACATGTGGCCGCATTCCCCACCAAGGATATACTTCACTCCCAGCCGTTTCGCCTCCGCATACATCTTCGCATTAAGCCGTTTCATCATTTCATGGGAGGTGAAGAGTCCGAAATTGCCGCCCTCGGAAGCATAAGTGCTCCATGTGTAATCCAGGTCGATCTCATGAAAAAGCATTAAATAGCCCATAAGGGTATAGATCCCCGGATCGGCAAAGAAATCACCGGAAGGAGCAATGAATAGGATTTCCGTGCCTTTCTTATTGACCGGGATATCGAGACGGATACCGGTCAGCGTCTCGATGTCGTCCTTGCAGAATTCCAGGATATCCATGAGGGCGTGTGGTTGAATACCGAGGTGGTTGCCGGTCCGATAGCAATTCGCAACCGGCTCTATTACCCAGTTGATATTCAAACCAACGAGATTCAAGAGTTCTCTCGCAATCATGGTTATTTCGGCGGTGTCAATGCCATAGGGGCAGAAGACAGAGCAACGCCGGCATTCGGTACATTGAAAGAAATAATAAAACCATTCCTTTACAACCTCACAGGTCAGTTCCCGCGCCCCCACCAGCTTTCCAAGTATCTTCCCGGCGGCTGTAAAGTCATTTTTGTATACGGAGCGAAGCAATTCCGCACGAAGAACCGGCATGTTCTTGGGATCGCCGGAGCCGATGTAGAAATGACATTTATCGGCACAGGCCCCACACCGCACGCAAATGTCCATAAAAATGCGTAACGAGCGAAATCGGTTAAGCCGTTCGCGAAGACCGTTCAGAATGATGTCCTTCCAGTCCGCCGGTAGTTTCCAGTCCTCATCTTTCGGGGACCAGTCGCGGGGATTCGGCATTCCCAGCAATTCAAGATTCCTGGGTTTCCCGGGATAACTCCAGGTCCCCGGCTTGAAGATGGTGGAAGTATTCATCCACCTCGGCCGAGGGGGATGGTAGTCGATTTTCAGCAGATCCGCCGGTCTTGGGATCTTCAGCTCCGCCATGATCATTCCTTCTCCACCGGCAATCCGGCGTCCTTCATCTTCTCCCGGAATTCATTTTCGTACTCTTCGTAGGTATGGACTTTCACCGGATAGTCCCATGGATTGACGTGTCTGCGCATCCGGCTGTTGTTTGCCAGGTTCCGCGTCGGGCTGAGAAACACGCCGGCTAGATGCATCAATTTGCTGAAGGGAAGATAAGCCAGGAGTACACAAACCAGGAAAAGATGTACATAGAACAGTGAACCGGGATTGGTCGGTAATACCGGGTGAAACGAGACAATCCCAATTGCCAATGCCTTGATTTGCACAACATCCGTCTTGAAAAAATGCCTTAGCAACACTCCGCTGATCGCGATCCCCAACAGCAGAAACAACGGAAAATAGTCGGAAACAAGAGAGATATACCGGACCTGCGAAATGAATACTCGGCGGAGAAATAAATAACTGACTGCCGTCAGGAAAATCACATCCGTCATATAGAGAACCGGAAGGCCGATCTGGAACAGGCTGTCCATTTTCTCGAGGAACGTAACGGCAGGCGGGATTGGATCAATGAAAAAACGCAAATGTCTCAAGACAATAACCAGAAAACTATAATGAAACGCAAGCCCCGCCGCCCAGAGATACTTGTCCGATCCGTAAACCAGGCGGGGGCCATCCCGCAACTCCGTCTTCGTATTCCGAAAGAGAGACCGAAATAGAAGAATCTCCAGGGCCATCCTCCCGAGCACACAGAGAAGAGTGTGGGGGCATTCCAGAGGATTATTCCTGATCCAGGATAGCGATTGTTGCTGCCCGCAAGTGGTAGGGATGCGGAATGGAACAGGCGCCTTGGCCCATTGCACGATTCGATAAATCACCCCACCGATAAACAAGATTAATGCCGCATACGGAAACACAATGCCAAAAAGGAACGACAGATGGCCCCATTCCGTTCCCACATACGCAATGGCCGCAAAAATGGTTACCATGGCAAGCGAGACAAAAAGCATCATGGGATTATTCCTCCCTCCGGGTTGGGCTTACCCGGCACGGGAACATCGCAGGATGGTGCAAGCAAGGAAGCGGGAATCGGCTGATTCACCCTTTCCAGAAGCATGAAGGTCTGTCTTTTAATCTCTCTTGCCTTCAGATCGTAGACTTTCTCCCGACATTCCATGAAGACATTGAAAGCAAGCAATACCAATGTGTCAATGCGGTGTTCCAACGCGAAAAGAAGGTCCTCCAAATCCTGTTGCCGAAGCTCTCGCCCGCTTTCTTCACGAATCGCGGTTTTGAGTAAGAAGAGAAATCCGACGGCTTGGGCCGGAGTGAATTCCTGTACCGCACGAATACGGATCAGGTCCACCATGGTAGAAGGAATCCGATCCGGCTGGTCGTCGGTAAGGAGTGCATCAAATAGTTCTTCGATACCCGCAGAGATAAGGAAGCCGACGGGATTAGCGAACTGATCTCGTTCGCCGGAGAGAAAGCAGGCGGTTTCGGCGGCATAGGTATCCTGGATCATGCGGGACCACCGTGTCAGGATCGCCGCCTTGTTCTGCTTCAAAAGGATCTTCAGTTCCATTTCGAGCAACGTTGTTTCTTTCGCCGCTATGCAATCAGTATCTGACAATTGGCCTTTTCTCAGACGCAGCCGGTGGGTTTGGGAAGCCCCGCAATCTTGCAGGCCCCCTTTGCCGGTCCGGACGGAAACAACTCATAAATCCGTTTCAGATTCATGTCCGTTTTCTTGCAGAGCATGCGGATCATCGGGGCCGTCCCGAATTCCAGGTAGTATTCCCGGATGTAGTTGACGATCTTCCAATGGTCGTCCGTCA
Source organism: Candidatus Omnitrophota bacterium (assembly GCA_029568995.1). Classification (GTDB taxonomy): domain Bacteria; phylum Hinthialibacterota; class Hinthialibacteria; order Hinthialibacterales; family JAKPRU01; genus JAKPRU01. The sequence continues at coordinate 35,082 of JAKPYU010000061.1, forward strand.
TCGCGTCGATACTCTCTGTTTTCGCAATCCCTTCCGCGAGATCTCTGTCCCAGACATTCGGGTCCTGAATAAAACCGTCCTCATCTATATCCACTTGTCTTCCGGCGATTTCGATCACTGACATTTGTATCATTAACCTCTCTTTCCGTGTTGAGTGTCACCTGTAAAGAGTCATCTTTTCATAGATCCGTCCCAGGCATCCATAGAGGTCCGTTGATGTTCCCCACAAATCTCAGTCCAGCATACGTGACCGCCTGTCTGACTAATCCTTCAGCCCATCCCTTCACGCCTCGCGCATGGAAATGACAGAAGGAGGCGAGGACATTCCTGTAGCACAAACCGTCCCGCTCTCCGTCAAAGCCCACGCCTTTCTTCATAGCCAGGGCAAAATGGAACGATTCGGATTTCACCGAATGCACTCGTGAATACCGGAACTCATGACCGCGTAACCTGTGACCTTGCCCGAAGAAAGGATTCGACGCATCGACAACGACCTCAACATACCCGTGTCCGACAGGACGTTCGGCAATATCGAGGGAGACGGGAAATACACCAACCATCGGATAGGTGCTCCCATCAACCAGCAGGCTTTCGCAGAGATACACCAGTCCGCCACATTCTGCGAGAACCGGAAGTCCATCATCGATCAAGCAGAGCAGATCCTGACGGAAATCCGTATTCGCGGCCAGCCTGGCTGCATGTGTTTCCGGGAATCCACCACCGATATACAACCCATCTATATCCGGTAGACAGCGGTCCGCGAGTGCGCTGATCTCGACTATCTCCGCCCCGCAGTCTCGAAGAGATTGAAGATTATCGGGGTAGTAGAAATTGAAAGCGCTATCCCGAATCACTCCGATTCGGACCGGCACGTCGGCCGAGTAGGCCGATTGATTAGAAAACTCAGAAATCGTTAATGGAAGCGCGGAACGCGCAATCCGCAACATGGCATCAAGGTCTACATTCTCCTGAATCAGCCGAGTAGCCTGATCAAGGGCCTCGTCTGCATCTGGATGTTCGGAGGGGGGCAGGAGTCCGAGATGTCTTTCCGAAAAAGGAGAATCGGAAACGCTGCGCAGCGCACCCAGCACAGGAAGCCCGGTCGTTTGCTCGATTGCCTTTCGGATAACGGATTCATGACGCGATCCGGCCACGCGGTTTACTATCACCCCGGCTATAAAGACCTCGCGATCCAGGGTCTGGCAGCCGAGTAGCATCGCGGCGAGAGTCCGAGTGGTCTTTGTGCAATCCACTATTAAGACAACGGGAGATTTGAGCAGCTTTGCGAGTTCCGCCGTGCTATGGCTACCCTCCGCATCCACCCCATCATACAGCCCCCGGTTTCCTTCAATCACAGCGGTTGTGGCATCCATGGTCTGTTCCGCAAAGGAGGCCAGAATTTCGGTCGGTTCACAGAAAAAGGAATCCAGGTTGTGGCAGGAACGGTGTGCCGCACGACCCAGCCACGCCGGGTCGATATAATCCGGCCCCTTCTTGAACGGGGCAACGGCAAATCCGCTTTCTCTCCAGGCACTAATGAGGCCGAGGGAGACTAGCGTCTTGCCGGAGCCTCCGCGAAGACCGGAGAGAACTAACCTCGGACTCCTGCATACGGTCATACTCAGCCTTCCTCCGGGGCGGCGCCTTCTTTGTGAGGAACTTCAAGATAACTGCCGCCGAAATAGGTGTAAATCAGTCGCTGTGATTCCACCAGTTCACGGATCGCCTGTTTGCAGAATTGTTTATCGCAGCGATCTTCGCCATACTTCTCAATCATGGATTTAATTAAATCGCCGGGTTTGTATTTCTTCTGTCCCGCCGCATCGGCTACCATTGTGAACATGGCTTCACAGACTTCCTCGATACGGACCGAATCTGCCATGGAGGTGTTTCCCTTTCAATATCGGAGATGGGCTGACCGCTTGAAGGTCAGTCCGGCGTGTCTGAAATCGTCGATGTGCTGCTTGGTGAATTCAATGCCGGTCAACTCAAAGAATTTCGGCCAACCGATTCGCTCGATCCATTCGCCCATCCTCTCGTATTTGCGCGCATTCGCCGCCCACGTCTCCACCAGATTCTTGACCGCATCGACTACTTCGGGCCAGCGCGGCGGATTATTGGGAAGGAACGGAATGGCTAACTTCGAAAACATCGGTTCATGGCGCGCATTGGAGACCTTGCCGCCCACCCAGATCGAAACCCCATCATTCAGCGGGTCGTTGAGAGGCAGGGCCGGGCAAACCGTGTAGCAATTCGCGCAAAACATGCAGAGATCTTCGTCCACTTCCACGCTTTTCTTACCGCCCACCGTTACAGGCCGAATGGCCGCCGTCGGGCAGGAGGCCACCACCGTGGGGATTTCGCAGATTCGAGGCAGGTTGGTGTGATCGATTTTTGGCGGACGTCGGTGAATACCGAGAATCGCAATATCGGAGCAGTGGACTGCCCCGCACATGTTCAGACAGCACGCAAGCGCAATGCGTAGTTTTCCGGGCAGTTTCCTCTGTTTGAAATGATCCACCAATTCATCCATCACAGACTTGACTATGCCGGATGCATCCGTTGCCGCCGAGTGGCAATGCACCCAGCCCTGGGTGTGGACGATATTGGAAAGGCTATTGCCGATCCCTCCAACAGGATGCCCCATCGCCTCCAAGTCTTCGATAAGCGGCTCGATCTTGCTCTGATCCGTAAGAAGAAACTCGACGTTATTTCGGCTGGTAAACCGCAGGTACCCGTCGCAGTATTTGTCTGCCAGATCGGCATACTGCCGGATTGTTACCGTGGAGGTCAGGCGGGGCGCGGCCGCGCGCACTGTGTATAATTCATCCCCGGAGTGGGCCACATGGACCATCACACCGGGTTTCAAAATCTCGTGATATCTCCACTGGCCGTAGTTGTTCTTGATGACCGGTGGAAGAAACTTCTCATAGTGGGGTGGACCGATATCGGTCTGTCGTTTTGCGGGAGCATCAGGCATTGTGAATCTCCTGGTAATTATGTCTCCATGTCATGCGCCGGATTCGGCGCGGAATAGTGAATTGTTAGTCTTCATCGCCCTCTTCAAAATACTCCTCGTAGAAAACGTAGGGATTCTCCCTGGGATGGGCGACCATGTACGGACTCGGTTCCACTTCGATCGCTTCAAGGAAATTGCCCATCCCGACACGCTGGATAAACTCGCCGATACGTTCGCGGCTCTTTCCATCCTCGCACCAGACATCCCAGATCTTCTCAACCAGATCCTTCAGATCCTTGTAGGGCGGTTCGATTTTCATAAACGGAACAATGACCGAGGACAGCAATGCGCCCTCTACAATGGGGGCCTTTGATCCGAGAAGTATGCACGCGCCACGGTCTTTTCCGGGAGCAAGCGCTTTCGGCAGGACATTAATGCAGTGCATGCAGTGGACGCACGCGGAGTTGTCGATATCCAATTCTCTACCGTCCCACCTGATACATTTTCCAGGGCAGAGATTGACAACATCCGACTGGATATCCACGCCTTTCCTCGCGTATTCCGCCAGAGCATCCTTATCGATTTGGATTTCATCCCGCCACGTACCGATAATCGAGAGATCCGCGCGAGCGATGGACGCCACGCAGTCATTCGGACATCCGGCGCACTTGATCTTGAACTTATAGGGAAACGCGGGGCGGTGAATTTCGTCCTGGAAAGTCATTGTCAGGTCATAGCAGAGGGCCAGGGTGTCATAGCAGGCCCATTCGCAGCGGGCCGGACCGACACAGGCGCTTGGCGTTCGGGTGTCGGAGCCAGAACCACCCAAATCAAATCCCAGTTCGGTTAGCTCGGAGAAGACCGGCTCCAATTCGGGGGTCGTTGTCCCAAGTAAAATAATATCGCCGGTGGACCCGTGCATATTGGTCAATCCGGAACCGTGCCGGTCCCAGATATCGCAGAGCTTCCGCAGCACATCGCTTGTATAGAACCAGCCGGTGGGCATGTTCACGCGCAGGGTATGGAAATGGGCGACATCCGGGAATTTCTCAGGAATATCGGAATACCGACCAATCACCCCGCCGCCATATCCCAGAACGCCCACAATCCCCCCATGCTTCCAGTGCCCGATCTTTTCTTCATACGAGGTTTCCAGCTGGCCCAGCAACCCCTGCGCACGGCGGCTCGTTTTAGCCGCCGCTTTGATCTCCTTGACAAAGCTCGGCCATTCGCCTTTTTCCAACTCATCCAGTAGAGGAGTCGGGTACTCCTTGGTTGCATCTCCCATGTGCGATCTATCCTCCCTTGAATACGTTCTCGTTCTCCGGATCTCCTTCGCGCCGTTCAGACGACTATTCCATTTCGATAAAGCCGCATGGACACTCCTCCGCACACTTCTTGCATCCCTGACAGAATTCCATTTTGAAAGAATACGGTTGCCCCTTCTCCTGGGGCTTGATAATGGCGTTATCCTGGCAAAAACTCCAGCAGGTTCCACAATCGAAACACATCCCACAGCTCATGCAGCGTTTCGCTTCTTCCATGGCCGATTCCCAGGACAAGGTCTGCGTAATTTCCAGGTCCATGGGGGCGAACCGTGCCGATACCGGTAGAGTCTGCACGTCCACACGGTGCTTCTCTTCATAGAACTCAAGTTTCATTTTGTCGTGGGTAATCAGGGGCAGTTGCTCGTCACGCTCCACGGGAATGTGGCGAAAATGCGCATGAATCGCGGCGGAGGCTCGTCTTCCGTGGTAATTCGCGATGGTGACCAGGCCCAATTCCAGGGCATCGCCGCCGGCATAGGTTCCGTCGGCTCCGGTTCTTCCATCTTCATCCACCTTGATCCAATCGCGTCCGTCACGGAATGGCTCGAATCCGGTGAAGTCCGGTTCCTGGCTGATCGCGGCGATAATCGCCGTGGCTTCCACCTCAAACTCGGAGCCTGTAATCGGGACCGGACGAGGGCGACCGGACTCATCCGGTTCACCCGGTTTCATCCGAATGCAACGCATCCCGATGGCTTTCGCGCCATTGGAGGCATCCCGCAAAATGGCTACCGGCGCGGCAAGGAACTCAAACCGGATCCCTTCCGCTTCGGCTTCGTGGATCTCGTCCGCAATCGCAGGCATCTCCTTGATTGTGCGACGATACAGGATCGTGGCTTCCGCCCCAAGACGCTTGGATACGCGGGCCGCATCAATCGCGCTGTCTCCCCCGCCGATCACAACAATCCTGTCGCCTACATCTATCTCTTCACCGCTGTTCACGCGATTGAGAAACTCGGCCCCGGTAAACACATTGGACGCATCTTCGCCCTCAACATGGAGATTGACTCCTTTGTGCGCACCGATTCCGATGAAAACGGCACGGTAATCCCTCTTGAGATCGTCCAGGCTGACGTCCCTGCCGACCACGGTACTGCACTTGAGTTCCACACCCAGGTTCAATATGCGGTTGATTTCGGCGTCCAGGATGTCACGAGGCAGCCGATACGCAGGAATGCCGTATCGCAGCATCCCCCCCGGTTTGACGAATGCCTCGAATATCGTGACCGGGTATCCCCGGCGCGCCAGATGGTAAGCGCACGACAGACCGGCAGGACCGGAACCGATCACCGCGATTCTCTCACGATATGTCTCAGCGGGCTTTTCGAACTCCAAGCCCTGTTGAATTCCGTAGTCCCCGATGAAGCGTTCCAGATCATTGATCGCGACCGCACCTTCCAGATGACTGCGATTGCATTCGGTCTCGCACGGATGCGGGCAAATCCGTCCACAGATCGCAGGCAGCGGATTAACATGGGTGATGATCTTCCAGGCTTCTCTCAGTGAGTCTTCATGCGTCCTGCCGAAGGCTTCGGACAGCGAAATGGTCATCAGGGCTTCTCGAACGGGAACCGAGTTCGGGCAGGCACCCATGCAGGGAGGGATTTTGGGAATAAGTCTGGGTCTCAGATTGGAGGTTTCGCGAACACTCAGGCCGACAGAAATCCGCCCGGCTCCGAGCTTCTTTTTCGCTTTTTTGACAACCTTCGGCATAATTCCCTCTTGTCCCAATATGCAACATACCCAGTATACACCCGATCCGATTTTCTTTCCTGACTGGGATTGGCAACTTCTCGAAAATGCTCTTCTACCGAGTGGGGCTGGAAGAGTTCATATCAAACCGAGAGAAAGGCTGGAGGGGATCAAGGGCTACTCTTGCTCCGTCGCATTCCTCCGACCGGTCTGGATTTCCCTCGCAAAGCCCAGGACCTCGTCCACTTCGGTATAGAACATCCCGCGTACATAAATCCCGCTGCGGCGATTATTTTCCAGCATCGGTCCTAGAAGGGGCACTTTCTTCCCCAACGGCGCAACTCCGAAAATAAGCAGAAATAGAAGGCAGAACGATCCGACAAACGCAAGCCATCGCCTTTTCATCGAATCCTCCGGAAATGTGGCCATCTGGTGTTCTGCAGCAGAATGGCTCTCATAGAGTCTTCTTGCTTCTCATGTCAAAACCAACAGCAACTTGGCAGTCGTTCGATCCGCTGAGATTTCTCACATTCGTGCGTGCTGACATCAGGCCTGTCATTTTGACCGAAGGGAGAAATCTCATCAAAGAATACGACACTCCTCAAAACGCAAAATGACGAAACATCAGCCAGGCAACAAATAAGGTCAGGATCAAATTGAACGACTGTCCAACCACATACAAAACCATTGCCTTTCCGCCCGCCATTTGCGCCCACAATTCCTTGAAATTCGATTCCAGGCCGATGCTCACAAACGCCAGGCAAAAGAACCATCCGCGAAATGTTTTGGTCAACTTCAAAACTCCCTCATCAATCGCCAATTTCGCCGTATCCGCGCTCATGGACTGATCCAATATGGAAAAGACGATCGAAGCGGCAACGAATCCCAGAATGAATTTGGGGAATCGATACCAGATCTCCATGGCGGAAGGTTTCGGCCCCCCCGGCTGACGATCCACTTTGGTTACCCAATAGACCGCCACACAAAACGCGACCAGACCGATGAGGACATTCTGAATCATTTTCACCACGGCGGCGACTTTTTCGGCATCCGGTCCCAGAACCGCACCGGCAGCGACCACCGCACCGGTCGAGTCGATGGTTCCTCCCATCCAGGCCGCACCGACCATCAGATTCATCCCCACCCAGCTGATGAAAAGCGGCATAAACACCATCATCAACACAGTAAAAACAAGACTCATCCCGATGGCCAGAGTGAGCTCTTCTTTTTTCGCGCGACAGGCTCCGGCGGTGGCAATCGCAGCGGAAACACCACAGACCGAAGTCGCCGAAGAGATCACAATGCTCAACCTCGGATTCAGTCGCAGGTATTTCGTTCCTAACAGGAACATGAAAATAATGACAATCGGAGTAACCACCCAAGCCACAACCAGCCCGGGAGGTCCCAATAACAGGATCTTTCCAAATAGAATCTCCGCACCCAGCAAAACCAATCCGGTCTTGATATACAGCTCGGTTTTGACTGCGGGTCTCATCCAGTTCGGTGTAAGAACGGTGTTGCTGATAATCAACCCGACCAGCAGCGCCCAGATGACATATTCCAGCCCGTAACTGCCGATGGTCTCCTGCCCGGCGATCCAATACCC
>JAKPYU010000072.1 GCA_029568995.1 Candidatus Omnitrophota bacterium
GGAGAGGGAGAAGAAAAGGCTTTCCCGGTGTAGGGGCACGTTGCAGCCAGCCCCCTATTACCCCGGCGTCCTGTAAATGAATAGTGTTTACCATATCGTCATTGCGAGCGAAGCGTGGCAATCTCGCCGTTGGATCGGACGTAAGCCTGAGATCGCCACGTCGCCGCCCTTCGCAGACTCCGGGCGGCTCCTCGCGATGACGGGACGGGGCCCGACCCAGCAAGGCCAGGCCTTCTTTGTGCCAATCGTCGGTCCGCCGGAGGGAGGCTCCAGATGACGTGAGACTCTGTAAACGCAATTCAGTTACAGCACACTGGAGACCCTCACCCCAACTCTCTCCCGGAGGGAGAGGGAGAAGAGTTATTTCTTCCCAAGCCGAAATTCCGCCTCCACGATAGGGCTGTCCTTGTAGCCCAGTCGGCAGGCCATCGCCCGCAAGCGAACGGTGTTCTCTAATCGGAGCGGCTTCCAGTACAGGTGCCAGTGCGGTATTTTGCCGCAGTCCGTTGTGTAAGCGATGGAGGCCCCCTCGGTGGAACAGGTGATCTCGACGACAACCGGCTTCTCGAATGTGCCTCCCTCCGGAACAACTTTCGGCGAATTCGTTACAGACCATTCGCCGCCGGGGCGAACTCTATCATTCAACTCATCTTCAGGGATCAATGCGAGATCGTCGATCCCATCCATCCATTTCTTCAGCGCCTTCCGCATTCTCTTTAATACGCGGCGGTACTCAGGCAAAGCGGCAAGATTGTTGATCTCATGCGAGTCCTGAGTGATATCGTACAATTCCTCTTTCGGCTTTTCGGGAAGGAAGAACAGTGTTTGCGGCCCAGTCAGTCCCTTTGTTTTGTTCAGCAGGCGCATTTCCTGCATCGTGGGCATTTGTTCCATGTAATGAATGTACTGGGCATACGGTTTTCCCGGCTGAAAGTTGCGAATGTACTTATACTGCTTGTCCCGAACGGCGCGGATAATATCGTACGTTTCGTCCATGCGGTCCCGCGCGCCGTAGATGTATTCACGCGGGGGCGTGTCCTGTTCCCCCAGGAACGCTCGCCCCTGCATGGTGTCCGGAACGGAAATTCCTGCTATCGAAAGAACGGTGGGAGCGAAATCCACAAAACTGACCAGGCGGTCACAGGTCGTCCCCGGCTGAGCCACACCCGGCCAGCGGATAATGAACGGTACATGAAGGCCCGAATCATAGAGCCAGCGTTTCGCGCGAGGCAGGCCGCGTCCATGATCGCTGAAGAAAAATACGACGGTAGTCTCGGCAAGACCGTCGTCCTCCAGTTGTTTCAGGAGATCGGCTATCTGATAATCGACCGCGGTAATCAAATCGTAATACCGCGCCCAGTCATTTCGCGTAATCGGTGTGTCAGGGTAATAGGGGGGAACTTTCGCTTCATCGGGATTGTGTCGTTCCTCCGGCTTGAGAGCGGCAATATTTTTTGCAAATCCTTCGGGAGTGGCGCGAATCTGGCTTTCGTGAGTCACGGTGTGATTGAATACGGCAAAAAAAGGTGCATTGTCAGGCCGGTTTCGCCAGTGGGCTTCTTTGCTGCATTCATCCCAAGCGGTAATTGGCGGATCGAAATTGTAGTCGGTTTTGACATTGTTCGTGCAATAGTATCCCGCCGCGCGCAGGTATTCGGTAAAACATTTCACAAAAGAAGGAGGAACGCCCTTACAGCGCATGTGATGTGTGCCGATGGAACAGGGATACATGCCGGTAATCAATGCGGAACGGCTCGGCGCACAAACCCCGGCAATGGAAAAAGCGTTACTGTACATCACTCCCTGGGAAGCGAGTCGGTCGATGTTGGGAGTGATGGCCCACGTGTCTCCATAGCAGCCGAGATCGGGACTCATGTCCTCCGTTGTGATCCAGAGGATGTTGGGACGGGTCGATCTTTCACTTCGAACAACAGGGGGAGACAGCACACTCATTGCGGTCGCGCATGCGGTTCCGTAGAGAAAATCGCGCCGATTGATCCGAAAAACGTTTTCATCGTCCATCGCCTTATCTCCTGTCGAATTTCAGACCGGCCCGCCCAAGAATCCCTCGTGGTAAAAGACCGGCTGATAGCCGTGTTCCGTGACAAAACGGATTGCTGTATCCAGACGCTGGGCATGATCCGGTATGTGGTTCACGTAGAACGGCCAGAAATACTGCTCGTGTGTAAAGATGTCCATGACTTCAGCCGTGTCGGGGTCATGCATTAGCGGTTCCAGTGTGGGAACGATGTTCTCTACCGGAACACTGTTGCAAACAATGTCGATCTTGGAGAAAATAATCCCGCTGTCGAAATCCATCAGTGCATCGTGCCGGGAAAGGTACTCGGAGCGCACATCATCCAGGCAGTAATTGACATCCCAGCCTCTATCGTTTCGGACGAAATAGCCACTCAACACACGCACCCCCCGCTCATATAGCGGCTTAAACAGCGGCGGTGGAATCATGCCCCAATGAATCACGGTCGGCGGGGAAAGGGTCTGCTCACCTGCAAATCGAATAATCTGATCGCTGACTTTGTCCAGATCGCCGATCAGTTGTCTTTCAGATGCGTACTGGTACGGGCGGTCGGGATCGTTCGCGTAAGCATGAAAGGCCAGCCGGATCCAGTCGGCGTTTTCTTTCCATTCACCTTTGTAGCGATCCGGGAATTGGGGAAGATCGAATCCGTCTTCCGTCGTGTAGTAGATATTCAATACAAAGCGCGCGCCATATCGTTCGTGCAATCCCTGAAGAAGTTTCAGATAGAAGCAATCGAAAAGAGAACGATATTGTTTCTGGGCGACATCCCGAAGGAAGAAGCTGTTGTCATCAATGGAAAACCGATAGCGTGGCTTGGAGAGCCGATCCCAGACAACGCGGATTCGATGTTCCTGCCGCCCCTGGATTCCCTCGGAAACAGCGACGATTTCGGTTTCCCGTTCCCGAAGCACGGTCTCCGCAAGGAAGCGATTCCCTTCCCGTCGTGCCGGGACTCCGTTGACCGTCACGGTATCGCGCAACGGCGCTTCTCCGATCACCTGAATCCGCAGGCCATCCTGCAGGCTCTCGCCGTGCCGGTGATTCAACACGGCTCCATGAAAAGGTTCTTGGATTGTCAACATGGTTCCCGATGCCTCCGTGGGGGAAATAAACGTACCGGCCAGCGCAAATCCGGCTGCACCCGTGGCACCAGCCAGAAATTCGCGACGCTGGAGAACTGCCTGTCGGACCATTTTATATCCTCTCCTGTCTGCCGATTCTCCGGCTGCCGAGGCCACGAGACTGGGCCGAACGAGTTCAGGGAAGCATACCAGATCCATCGAAGGTATTCCACATTCTGCGGATATTTTTCGGGTGTGACCTTGAGCACTAGTGTTGTGTGACCGAATAGTCTTCACAATATCGTCATTGCGAGCGAAGCGTGGCAATCTCATTGTTCGAACGAGTGAGATTGAGATCGCCACGTCGCGGCCCTTCGCAGACTCAGGGGCCGCTCCTCCTAAGAAAGCTCGGTCATCGACAGGCAGGCCGGGGAGTTTTGTGGTACCCAGTCAACCCCCACCTAACCTCCCCCGATCTTCGGGGGAGGGACCTCTCCCCCACTTTCTTTGCCCAATCACCGGCTCCGCAGGCGTCGTACTCTCAAGAACGGGAATACCGTCCGTTGGGTTTCCCGGATAGCGTAACACAAGTACACTGGTAATATGAATGAATCCATAAAAGAACAGAATCCATCCGGTCAGGATGCGCCGACAATCCGGCTGAACAACCAGGCGCTCATGGTGGATGTAAACCTCTCGACAGGTCGATTCCGTGTGCGCGATCTGGTGACCGGTGTCTATTGGAGAATGGACCCCTACATCCCCGAATGCGGACGGCTGGTTTTCTCCATGCAGGATGAGACCTTGCCGCACAAAACCTACCTGTTGGGCAAGAAGGGGAAGCGCGGAGTCCAATTTCGGCACAAATCCTCTTTTGTCCGCTCCGGGATCGAAGATGATTACTCTTCCCTGACCCTGGAAGGTCCGCTGGGGGATGACAAGGAGACACTGGTTGAGATTGAGTTCCTTTTGTCGGAGGCGTTTCCGACTCTCGATTTCTGTCTCCGCGTTTTGGGAGATGGAAAGAACCGCCTTGAGCAGATCGCTTTTCCCACCGGCTTTGCGGTCACCACGGAGGAATCCGGGTCGATGATCGTGCCGCAGTCCAGCGAGCAATTCCTGAAAGAAAACACGGCTGAGATTGTGGGGAGTTTTCAGTCGATGCACCCGGAGCGGGGCCGGGTCCGTCACGAGTTCTCCTTTTTTGCCGCGACCAAGCGATCCCGCACGGGACGGGAATCGGGTTGCCTCGGATTTCTCAGCTGCTTTCATGCCGAGCTGGATGTGCGTTCGGACGAGACCTTGTCCGTGGCAACTCCCGGTATACGGAATGCCCGTGAGGATCTCAATAACGGCAATCTCGATTACCGATTCCAGTA
>JAKPYU010000084.1 GCA_029568995.1 Candidatus Omnitrophota bacterium
GCCTTCGACGCTTCCGCCGAATTTCCCCATCGTAATGGTCGAATACGGGAACAGGGGCAACGCGCCGCTGTCCGGGTGGCGATGCTCAAGTGCCCAATCCGCGCTGACTCGGGCAAGTCTCATGGCTTCCGCGCTTTGAGGTCCGTTGTTCTTCACGTGCGCCAGAAAAGCCCAGATCATGTTGTTGATCATGATGCACGGATAGCTCGCTTCAAGGCGGGGCGTGGCGGCCCAGATCCAGACCGGCACTCCCGGCTCCCGGTACGGCGCAGTGGTGTTGTGATCGGATTCATGAATCAGGTAGGCGATATTGCGGTCTGCGGCGGCGCTCCAATCGGCCGCCGGCTCGGAAAACCCCTCAAAATCGGGCGCTTTTACCCGCTCACTGGTTTCCTCTCGAAGCGAGTTCCCATGCGCGTCCGCCCAGACAAAGGTCACCGTGAACTTCTTCGCCTTCATCCGGCTCCATACCTTGCCGAAGTTCAAGATGGGTTTCGAGGATTGAACGGTCCATTCGTGTCCGCCCTGGCCGATGACAGCCCGGTATTCCACGGTTCCCGGAATGGGCAACAGGCGGAACTCCGGCGGGTCAATGAACTGCTTGCTATAGGCGTTCCAACTCGTGATGAACGTTTGAGGACTGCCGTCCTCAATCGCCTGCGAGAATTGCGCCACACAGAGCGCCACGCACAATGCCATAGACACCGATAAGGGATGCTTCATATCTGATTCCTGCCCTGATTTGCCGGACAAGTGCGACACCTGTCGTATATTGAGATTGAGTCCGCTTCAGAGAGATCAGTCAACATCATACCCCTGTTTTATGTATCCTTGAATCTTGTAGAGGAGAGCACGCCGACTGATTCCGAGTTCCCTGGCGGTTTCACTGCGGTTGTTGTCGTTTTTGCGCAACGTCTTGAGAATGGCCTCTCGTTCAATGTCTTCCAGTCTCCGGCGATTGGCGGGCCGGTCATCATCAGGATTTTCCGCCGAAGAGGCTGCCAGGATTCGCTTGGGAAGATGTTCGCGGATAATGAGGTCGCCTCGCGCCATCAGGGTGGCACGTTCCATGGCATTGCGGAGTTCGCGGACATTACCCGGCCAATCGTATTCCTCCAGGCAGCGAACAACCGAGGGGGAAAGGCGTGGTCTGCCATCGGTAAAGGAGGCCGCGAAATGGTTGGCCAGTGGAATGATATCCTCCCGCCGTTCGCGCAGCGGCGGGACGTAGATTTCCATCACATTGAGCCGGAAGAACAGATCCTCGCGGAACTTCCCCTGCTCGACTTCTTTTTCCAGAATGCGGTTGGTAGTGGCCAGGATGCGGACATCGGCTTTACGGACCTGGTTGGATCCGACGCGCTGGAATGTACCGTCCTGTGTAACCCGAAGGAGTTTGGCTTGCAGAGGGGGCGACATTTCGCCGATTTCATCCAGCAGAATGGAGCCACCATCCGCTTCTTCAAACCGTCCGATGCGCTGTTGCGACGCTCCGGTGAACGAACCGCGCTCGTGACCGAACAGTTCACTCTCCAGAAGGGCTTCCGGGATCGTGGCACAATTCACTTTCACCAATGCTCTACTCGCGCGCCGGCTGCGATGATGAATGAAATCGGCCAGCACCTCCTTCCCCACGCCGCTTTCGCCGGTAATGAGAATGCGGCTGTCGGACGGTGCCACGAACGCGGCCTCCTGAAAGATCCGGAGGGTCAAGGGACTCTCTGCGATAACCTCTTCCGGGAGGTCCGGTCGCTCAAGGCCATGAAGAGGAACGGACTCGTGGATTCCAATGGCCTTCTGAACGGAAGACAGGAGTTCATCCAGGTCGATGGGTTTTTCCAGGTAATTCACGGCCCCATCCTGCATGGCC
>JAKPYU010000759.1 GCA_029568995.1 Candidatus Omnitrophota bacterium
GCGTCCCATTGAGGCAACCGCCAGGCCGGAACCGATTGTCAATGATTTCGCCAGGAATGAACGTCGGGTGTCTTTTTCAGTCATTGGAATTCTCTCCGTATCGAGGATTTTCTATGCAGGTCATCCAATCCAGATCGGCGAGGACCACGCCGATTCTCGGTCCACCTGGACCACGCGTACGTAGTAGTAATTCGACCGATCGGGATCGAATTCGGCATCTTCCCATTCAACAGTGCCGGAGAACTCACCGTGAGCGGGAACCGTGTGACACACATTCCCATTCTTCACAATTCGAATGTGGTCGATCCCATTGGTTCCTTCGCAGAGAATCTTTACTTGCGGGGCCTTTCTTCGTTTCAGTGAAGGAATCTCCGATCCCATCGGCTTCTCGTTCAACGTGAATGAGAGCATGATCGGCGGTCCCGTGGTACCGTAGCAGCAACGGGCATACAGGGCATCGAATACGGCTTCGCGCGTCAATTCTTCCGCAAACACCGCCGCGCGTCCGCTGCCCAGGAAATGAAACTGGTGATGATGTTTCACCAGCGGGCTTTGCGCATTTCCCGGATGCCCGTCGTGCCCGTCCGATGAGGCGATCAGGCCCGCACGCCATCCACGGTTGAGAGCATCGCGGACTGTCAACGTCCGGTATCGGTCGGAGACGCCTCTTGGAAAGTCTCCATAGTACTCACTGGACCCCCAGGTGGAATAGACCTCGATCAGGCGGTCGTACTTCGGATTGTAGAAATCCCAGCTGCACGGGTGAGCGGTGGCGGAAGAGTGGTGTGGAACCGTGATGAACGGAACCCCATGCGCCTCCAGTTTGGACCACAATTCCTGGGGCGTGGTGCATATCGCCGGGTCCATCGTGGGATCAAGCCCCTTGCGATTTGTGCCGACAACAATCGCATCCATATTCCGAAAGTAGATATCTCGATGGCCGTAACAGTGATTTGTAAACTCGTACGCCGCCAGGCAGACAAATCGCCCGTTCTCGTTGTACTTGTCCGCCAGGCCGAAGTATTTCGCCGGATTATCGGGTGGAATCTGCCGTTCGTGGTCGGTGAGCGCGTAGAAATCCAGCCCGCCCGGTCCTTTCGCGTAGAGATAATTGTCCTCCCAGGACCCCATGCCGCAGCCGCGATTCTCTATCTCATCCATCACCTGGCCCGAATGCGTGTGGATATCCCCGAAGTAGAGATTGTGCTTTCCGACTTTCTGTGGCCCGTTCCTGCTCAATAGATCCACTGCGGGATACACATCGCTTCGGAACAGAATGTCGCTCGTGGTGGCAATATGAAACCAGCGGGTCGATTCCGCCTCCGCTTTGGCCTCCACGCGAATCACAGCCGATTGCCCCGGTTCCAGCCACGAGGTCGGCACGGTCAACAGCGCCGGGCCGAATGTGGCAAAAGCCTCCTGGGTCAGCACCGAACTGAGACAAAGCGACTGATACGGTTCCGCGGCCTCCAGGCGATTCGCACTGAACGCAAAGGTACACTCACTCCCACGCCAGAGTTGCGAGTGATTCACCACGCGCACAGAAACCGCAAAGCGGTCGTTGCAGAAGATGTCCCACTGCCCGGCTGGCTGCGGCAAAGGCGATCCGTTGCCGAATCCGGCGGATATCAGGAAACTCACCCGGTCCCGATCCGTCTGGGGGACCACATAGGTCTTCCAGATCAGCGCTTTCTTCGCAGTCAACGGCACATACCACTCGAACCGCTTATGCGTTTCCATGAATCCGGCGATGCGGCTTCCGCCGATCAGGCTGTCTCCGGGATCAAGCACCTTGTCAAGCCCAAGCACCACCGCGCTTCCCGTCTTTTCGGCGATGTATTGCTCGATCCGGGCGGGGAGTATCCGTTCTTTGCCCTGGTTGGGATAGGCATCCATGTTGGCGCGCTCCTGCCATCGAAATCCGTATAGATATTCTTCGGGATCGTATCACATTCCGCCGTTCTTTGTTACCATTCCGCCGGGCGGTTTCCCGGTCCCTGCCGTGACCGGCGCTCAACCTGGCGAACGACAAAAGGAAGATCCGCAAATGAGGCAGATAATGGTCTTGACAGTTGCCATCATGGTTTTTCTCGCTCCGGTCGGGATGACCGACACAACGGACGGCCTTGTAGCACACTGGGATTTTAATGAAGGAGAAGGGAGTGTCCTGCATGACCGCCATGGTGAGAATAACGGACGGATCTTCGGGGCGCAGTGGGTTCCGTGCGGAAACGGGCACGCGCTTCGGTTCGACGGAGACACCAATACTATAGATCCCTCCCCCAAGTCTTGGAGAGAGGACCTGATGATTTCCCTCCCCCGAAGATCGGGGGAGGTTAGGTGGGGGTTGATCTGATTGGACTTATCAACCGCGAGGGGCAGGATCTTCCCCCGCCCCTCGCGGTATGATCTTATCTGCAATCACTTCTCCTGATTCTCCACACCCGGCTCCTGGACTGCGGCTTGCAGGTCGGAAATGTCATAAATGCGAACCCTCTGCTTGTCATCGTATGTTGCGGCCATGAAACGTTTGCCGTCCGGTGCAAACTTGAGTACCACATCCCAGCAAATTCCATATTCACGCAACACCTTCCCTGTTTCCACGTCAAGGATGAAACGAGGGTAGCGATCATCCGAGTGGTTGCGCCCGGCCACTAAAATCAGCTTGCCGTCAGGAGAGAGTTCCGCGAACCTCGCCCCCATCGTATATTCCAAAGGATAACTAAAGACTAACTCACCTGTTTCAACCCGACGCAACTCCAACCTCAATGAATTTGCGCCGACCCAAAGGGTACCGTCAGCCGACAAGGATGGCCCCAGCAACGCTTGAGAGATAATAGAGATGATTGAGTCATTCCGCAAATCAACCAGATAGATTTCACCAATCCCCCGTTGAACTATTGCCCGATTTCCATCCGGTAAGAATAGAATTCGATGAATCGGATCTCGCATGGAGCCAAGTGCATGATATTCTCTCAAGATTTCCCCGTTTTCTGTGCTCCACGATAGAAACCTCGTTGCGACATCCCCCGTCAGCAATTCCTTGCCGTCCGGTGAAAACGCCATGGCAATAGCATAGGATTGAAATCCCTGTTTTTCCCTTTGTGGCAGTGAATACTGCAAAGTATGCACGCATTGCCTTGTCTCCAGGTTCCATATTTTCACGAGAAAGTCGATCCCATAATCCGGCCATAAATAGGCAATCGCGACCATTTTTCTATCCGGCGAACACACAATCGAACCAGATATGGCATCATCGGGAATGCTCCGGATCTTTTCACCGGTGAAAGAATCCCAGAATGTCAAACAGGAACCGCCGGTTATGATCTGTTTGCCGTCCGGCGAGAATGCAACAGCCAGGCTTTTTCCCATGGCTTCAGGCACTGTGATTGTCAACGATGGCTCATATTGTGCAGAAACGACTGACCAACCGAATGGATTCATGAGTACGGCGAGAAACGCAAGCCGAACGCATATTGAGTGATTTGTATGTGAAATGGACATGAAGATTCTCCTTTCCCCTCTCGCTGGATCATATCCCAAAGGACGTGATAGAACTACTCAAGAATCCTCTCCTCTATTGGAGCGGGGGCGTCTCGCCCCCGACAGCAGGCCGTAGGGTGGTGCTCAAGTCCGTCTGCGGACTAGCCCACCACACTGCTTTCCCCAGGAGGACGCGGGGTAACCTGAGAATTTCCCTCCCCAAGACTGGGGAGGGTCAGGGTGGGGTTGACCCCGTCCAACAACATCAACCCCACCGACACCGTTCTCAATCTTGCAGTGAGGGACTCTGAACACCCTCATTCCCTCTTCTCATACTCCTCCGCCTGCTTCACCCCCGCCGCCAGGTCGGAGATATCGAACATGTTTACGACATTTGCATAGACGGTAATCATGAATCTGCCATCCGCCGTAAATGCCTGGTGCGGCGAGTAAGGGACTCCCATATTACCGAAATCTCGAAGCACCTTATCCGTATCCGTGTCCACTAGTAGCGTTGCATTAGATCGGTAGTCACGCATAAGGGTCATCCCGCCGTCGGGAGACAGCGCCGCAAATCCAACTCGACCTGCCTCATAGAAGAATGTGTTGATCTTTTCCCCTGTCTCCGCGTCCCATACAAGACGGTAGGGACCTTGTGTGGAGGTCATCACACGCTTTCCATTGCTGGAGATGGCTACGCTCCTTCCTTCAAACGTGTGCAACAGTTCTCCGGAGAATATATCCCATATCGTCCCACATTCAACGTCATTCATCTTTCCCTCCACAAGTAGCCTGTTGCCGGATGGCAGAAAACCCGCTTGGGTCGGGAAAGACACCTGGCGAATATCAAGAATTTCTCTTCCATCCTCAACGGCCCATACCTTGAAGATCGAGGGAGCGAAATACTTGCCAGCGGATTCAGCTTCCCTTCCGGCGGCAACGTAATCACCGTTGGGCGACAAGGCGACCGTCGTTATCGGTGCCAAGTAACCGAGAGGTGGAGAGAGATTTGATGGGATTTCAATTGTTCGGACCACTTCCATAGTGCTGAGGTCCCACACCAGAATCCTCGATACATCCATCCCGATATCTCCCGTGGCCAGGTATTTGCTGTCACCGGAGAACGCAACTGCCGAAATCGGATCTTGATGAGGCTGAATAAAGTGCC
Source organism: Candidatus Omnitrophota bacterium (assembly GCA_029568995.1). Lineage (GTDB taxonomy): Bacteria > Hinthialibacterota > Hinthialibacteria > Hinthialibacterales > JAKPRU01 > JAKPRU01. The sequence goes on from JAKPYU010000759.1 coordinate 4,652, forward strand.
CGATCAGTTCGCCCGTTTTGGCATCCCATACTCTGAACCCGGGATTATCCGACCCGCCGGCGATCCTGCTTCCATCCGGAGAAATCGCAGCACTATAGGTTACCGGGCAAAATGTCCTGTATGAGGAATACTCCCCGTACGAACAAGGGGGCACGACGCAAGAAAAGAATGCGTACAATGCCACGAATAGCGCGATATTTATCTGGAATCGGATAGGATTCTTCATTTTCTTCCTCCTGGAACTCGCTGTCAAACCGACAGCTGGTTTTTTAGTAGGCATCCATCACTGCCCGAATCGTAAGAAGACCGGATTTTCATCCGTGTCCGGCACGGTATATCTTGTGACACTTCCGACCTCCTCAGCACTCAACAAGTCACCCGCGGAGAATGTGGTGGTCGAATAGGAACTCGTTCCCGTGAACCTGTACGCCCTTGCGTTGCCGGGATCTGCTTCAGACAGGGGAACATCAAAGTAGCGCGTGTCCCCGTCACATTCCCACCATCCGCTGGTGTCATTTTGATCGAAACGCCAGACAGCGCCCCACTTCTCATTCGAGGCACTTGTCCATCCGCATCGCATAGTCTCCTCGCCATCTTCTTCGGCATCTGTAAAATTGGGGTCAGTGGCGCACTGAATCCAGACGCCCGAACCGAGCGAGCCAAGCCCCGGTTCGCCGCTGCTTTCACCATGAAGGGTACGACCAACCTTCCGTATGACCCGCGATGTCGTTGAGTCTGAATACCAAGGGTAGATTCCGACGGTATCCCATGGGTGGTGAAAATACAGGCTATATCGCCAAGTCCAGTCATTCACGACACTTTGCACCGTGCCATCAATCAATGCGCGACGCATATACCAGATCGCCTGCTTCTGTTCCGTATATGCGCCCCCGCATTGCATCCCGTATTCGGTGATCGCCATGTCCGGCTCATACGAACCCCGTGTGCAGCAATCTTCGAGGTGGTCAATCCGCCAATTCCAGTTCATCCTCACACCTGTGTCCCGGTAATCCTCTGGTCCGCAGGTGAGAGTATACCCATGGATGGCGATGGTCTCAGGCAGATGGCTTGCAGAAGAGGCGGCAGTAACGCCATCAATGAAACCGCACACGAATGCTCGCGAGAACCTGCCGATTCCGGCCAGTTCAGGATCTGTACCTCCCCAATCCGGGTAGGCAAGTACCTTTTCATCGACGATACTTCCGCCGCTGATGATCTCCAGATTCGGCCATTCGTCCTTAATCGCATCTCTCGCGGCCCGATAATAATCCGCGAAATCAACTCCGCCCTGATATTGGAGTTTTGTCAGCTCGGGTTGACTTGCGTATGAATTCTGCGTTGCACTCAGCGGCCATTTCAGAACAGTATATGTGGCTCCGCCAATGATTGTGTTGAAGCCCGCATCCTCTTCGTTGCCCAACTCTACAGCTACGATGGTATGATCTATCGTCCCGTCAATATAGTCGCTGACGGCACTCAAGCGGTCCATGATATAGTCCCGATATCCGTTCGCATTCAGACTGTACCCGGCAGTGTACCACATTCCGGACAGGCCACCCACAATTCCCTGAAGCGGGTCCTCGGACGTTGAAGATCGGACTGGGCCACAGCCGTAACACATGACGACCTTCATTCCTCTGGATTGTGCCTCATCCAGATAATCAGGCAACGCAGCTGTCGAGATCCCTCCAAATAGCCGCGTCACGTTCAGGTTGTCTTCTTTTACGCCTGCCAGGCGAGAACCCATACCGGGAAGCCCGGCGCCCGCATCCGCCCCGAATTGTGTGTGGTCGTAGGTCACAATCAATTTCGGACGAACGGATGTGCTCGCGTTCTCGCTTGTGATGAAGGTAAGGAACTCCCCCGCACTCAGGCTTTCCTCGGGTTTCACCAGGAAGCCCTTGTAAAATGTATAAATTGGATAGGCAGAGTAATAGTGCGCCTTGAACGCATCCGTGACGTCATACTCCAGCCAGACGAAATCGTCGTTCCCAGGGAAGTCAACCGGCGGGCTTTGATACTCCGGAGAATCGAATGTTCCGCCCGGTACCGTCCAGTCCGTATAATCGATGCACTCTTCCCACGACACATCACCTTCAGTCCACTCCTCCGTGATCCGGTAGGCACGAGTCTCCAGATCGTAGTACCGATTGGCATCCACCATGTAAACCATCAATGTCGCCGAATTGATGCTCTTGCCGCTTCCCATGGAGGAGACATCGAAGCCGAATACAAAGCGATCGTTTGTGTTGTCCCATGTGATTGAGCTGTTGGTTCCGTAGTTTGCGACTTGGTTGTTGTAATCAAGGAGGGAATCTTGGGTATAACCGGTGGCAAACGTCGTCGTCGGATCGATGCACAAATCCCCATCCGGCAGGTTGACCAGATCGGCTAATATGACCGACATTTCGGCAATGCCGGGAGCATTGCGCTCGAGCTGCCACCGCTGCGCTGTGCGTAACGTAATCCGTGCCCCGGCAAGGCGTTGCCCCATAGCGTCCAGGGGATACGCCTCGACCGGGCGGACTTCGTGAATGACCTTGTTATCTCGTACAAATAGCAGCGGCTCGTTGATCGTGAACGGTTCCGCGTACAGGTCACGGATCTCGCCGCCCTGACGAGCCTCCGCCATGACCGCCGCCTGCAATACGGTAAACCGCGCGGTGAGATAGTTGTTCCCGTCGAGCTCCTTGTTCGCGATTTTGGCACGTATATCCCTCATCATCGGCGCTTTCACGATTGTGTCTACCTTGAGTGTATCGTGAACGTAACGCACTGTCAGGTCGATATTTGGGTACACATCGCTCCAGCGGATCGTATCCCCGATGACCTGGTATTTCTCCCAATTCGCCTTGCCCAGGTCCAGCGACCGGAACTCCGCCCCGCCGCCGATCCCGATGTCCTCCAGGCGGTACGTGAACGCATCGCCCTCGTGATCCGCGCGGAATGTGCCGTCCGTGCGAACACGCAACCGCCAGATCCCACGGTTGACCTCGAAATCCCACTCCGGGTCCCCGGACACGACCAAGTCCGTGACCACGGGGGCCAGCTCGCCTGTAACCGTCTTGTAATACTTGGGATAGGTGAGAAACACGACGGTGTTCGGCGCAATTCGCTCGGATGTTTCCGAGATCGGAATCGGATATTCCACCGATTGCGCCGCCACCAACCCGGCTAAGACACAAACCACTCCTGCCGCAGATACGAATCGTCGCATCTCCAGGTCCTCCTTATGAGATAAAGGATAGTAAATAAAGGATATGCAGCCGCTAAGCTGATCTCCTTTCGAACCCACATTCAGCGGTAGGGTGAAGGTGGGCTGGCCCGAAGATGGACTCGCCCACCTGCACAGCAAGTCTTTTCGGCCTGCTGTACATGTCCGGCACACCCTACGCGCTTGTGCAAATCGCTACATCCGTGTGTTATGAGTCGGTGGATTGAATCCCCCAATCCGCCAGGCCCGCTTATCTTCCATAAGCTCCACAAGGGATTATATCGCGGGTTTTGTAGCGTGTCAAGAAAAAAAATATTTAATTTCATAAAATAGTTCGAGACGGGATCTGTAAACTGCGAGTAACCAATAACGAAAAGTGGGAATGTAATACATATAACACTAACACATATAATATCTAATATATATTTATATGTTAAAGTTGCGGAATCGGTTAATTATGTATGACGAAATGCTAAGGGATGACAGGCAAACCAAGAAGTGACAGGCGTGGTAAGAAGTGACAGGCACGGAGGCCTGTCCTACTGGGAAGACTTTCACAAAAACGAATCCAGCGTAATCAATACCAGAATAATTCCGCCGATGGCTATTTTGCCGGTTGTACCGAACAGGTGTCCGGTCATGGCGGCTTTTGCGACCGCCGCGCTTTCGTGTGTTCCCCGTCCTTTCCAGGTTTCTCCCAGGTAGGCTCCCGCGAAGGCTCCCAGGCATCCGCCTCCAATTGCACCGAATACAGCCCCAATGAAAAACACCGGAAGCAGCAGAACCGCGCCGGTGAGCGCGCCGACCATCGCGCCCGCCATCGCCAGGAAAGTCGCCCGACGACTACCGCCATGACGGAGCGCGCCTGCTGCACCGCCGGACATCTCGACGATCTCCCCGGCCACAGCAAGCGCCGCCGCGATCCCCACACCGGTCCAGCTCATCCCACGCCCGCCAGATTCCGGGACAAACAGCGCAAAGAGAACCGCAAAAGCGGTCATCATCCAATTCCCCGGCAGCAGGAAAATAGAGGACACCCAAGCGGACAGGTTCGCCAGAAAAAGGACCGTTGCCCACACAAAATAGAGCCAGCTGGTGTTCGTGATTACCGAGATCATTGATTGACCCCTGCGCTCATCCCGGCGGCCACGTCATCGCGCGGCCGCCCAGGAGGTGCACATGAAGATGGTACACGCTCTGGCCGCCTGCCGGTCCCATGTTCACAACCAGGCGATAGCCGTCCTCTACAAGACCCTCCTGCTCGGCGATTTCGTTCGCGACTAGAAACAGGTGGTCCATGATGCCCGGCTCCCGGTCGATCTGCCGGACCGTCTCAATGGAGGCTTTCGGGATGATCAGGATGTGAATCGGCGCTTGCGGGTTGATATCACGGATCGCCACCGAACGGTCATCCTCATAGACTTTGGGGCATTCGATCTCGCCCCGCGCGATCTTTCCGAAAATCGTGTCGGTCATGTGTATCCCTCCGATCGTTTTTTACGATGAGCGTATCTCTTTGGAACGGCCAATGTGTAGGGGCGGTCACCGG
>JAKPYU010000152.1 GCA_029568995.1 Candidatus Omnitrophota bacterium
TGATCAACGAGGGGTTTTTCAGCCCTTCAACCTCCTATGCCACCTACGATGCAGGGTATTCGGCGGGCGGAGGAGTCGCGGCGTGCGGCCCGGGGGGAGCCAGGTTCTTCGATACGGGGTTGTCCGAAACCTCGCACTACAAGACGGGAGGATACGCGTATGATGTGATCCCGGCAGGCGATTACCTTTATGTTCCAAGCGGCTCAGCGGGACTAGCCATCCTCGACAATTCGGATCCAACCTGGCCGATCACTCTCAGTTTCCTTGAACCTGACGACATCAATTTCACCGAAGTCAGATTCGTTTCGGTTTCTGCTGACGGAAACTTCTGTTACATCTCCGACGGGTCGGGCAGCGTATGGGCCGTAAACACCTCTAACAAGGCCGCACCCTTCCTGGTCTCCCCTTCAACTCCATACACGGCTTCTGCTGGAAACGTACGGAAACTGTCCGCGGCGGGGGACTTTCTGGCTGTGGGAACAACCGCTTCTATTGACCTCGTGGACGCCATTTCTGACCCGGCAGTCCCGGTTATGCAGGACACGAGGACGATCCCGGGAGGCGTCACCGGCATCGCCCAATTCACTCACAGCGCGTTTCCCGGACAGATTTTTCTCGGAGTCGCGAGCCCGGATTCTTTCCACACATTCTTTCTTAACGGAGGAACTTTTTCCGATGACAGCTCGCTCGGAGGATTCTCGAACCTTACGGACATAGCGGTCGTCAACGATACAGCCTTCGTTATAAGCAGTTCCGGAGGCGTGATAAATCCCGTCACAATGACCGCTCCGTTGCCTCTGGCTCTTTCAACATCCGGGACCACTCCCCTGACTGTCGGCTGGACCTGGGGGGAGGCATACATCGCTGCGGTCAATGGATCATTCCTCGCGGCCAGCGGTGATCACGCTATTGGAGGATATCCCGCAGTTTTCCTTATCAGCATCGTCAATCCCCTCGCTCCCGCGTTCATGCCTTCAGGACAGACCGGGGTTTATCCTTTCGACATGCTCACAGGCCTCAATTCC
>JAKPYU010000764.1 GCA_029568995.1 Candidatus Omnitrophota bacterium
GACGCGAGGAATGGGAAGACCAGACAGAGGGATTGCTTGACCTCCCCCAATTGTCCGCCGCGCATCGGCAGTTGCTCATTGACCATGGATTGAAGGATCCCGACCATGCTCATCAGCATTTGCTTTCCCTGGCGGATAACACCTCCAATCCTCATCTGAAGGCGAAAACGAAACGGCTGTTCAAGGAGTTACTGCCCAGACTCCTGCTCTACCTGAAAGACAGTCCGGACCCGGATATGGCGCTCAACAACATGGATCAGATTATCGACCGCCTGGGGGCAAAAACCACGCTCTATGGGATCATGACGGAGAATCCGCAGCTGGTTGAACGCATGGTCATTCTGACCGGCGGAAGTCGATACCTGTCGGAAATCCTGGCGAGAGATCCCTCCCTCATCGAGGCTCTGGGCAGAACGGATACTCTCAATGAGTCTCCCCATTCGGATATTCTTCGTACCCGTTTGACAACCATCCGAAAGGCTTATGAAGCACGAGAGAGCCTGCACGAATCGCTCGGACGGCTCAAGAATTCAATGGAACTGGAAATCGGGATTCGATACCTTCTTGGAATCAGCGAAGCCCGCGAGTCCGGTTCCGACCTGGCGGTGTTGGCCGGTTTCATCCTGCAAGAGGTGGTCCGAATGACCGGCAGAGAGATGCAGTCGCGTTACCCGGATTTCCACAAACGATTCGCCTCCCGATTCGGCATTGTTGCGGTAGGGAAATTCGGGGGACATGAACTGAATTTCGCCTCGGATCTCGATTTGCTGTTCCTGTACGATGACTGTGAAGACACACCGGAAGTTTCGGCCTCCGAGTTCTTCTACCGATGGGCGTCGAAAATATCCTCGTTGCTGCATGAGCCGACTGCTTTCGGGAGGCTTTATGAATGCGACACTCGTCTTCGGCCTTACGGAAAAAGCGGGGGACTATGCAACAGCTTCTCCATGTTCAATCGGTATGTGCGGGAAAGTGCTTGGGTCTGGGAACGTCTGGCATTGACCCGGTGCCGACCGATTTCCACGAATGCAGGATGGTGTTATGCGTTCTACCGGACCTGGTTCGCCTCTCTCTTCTCGCGCCCTCTCACATCGGAGGACTGCGAGGAAGTGGTGCGGATGCGCTTTCGGATTGAGCAGGAGAAGGGCATCGAGCAGCTGAAAGCGGGGCCGGGCGGATTGGTCGACGTGGAGTTTATCGCCCAGACTCTTCGCTTGAGGCACGGCAAGGAGAATCCGACAATTCTCAATCCTTCCACCACGGCGGCAATTCAGGCAACGGCGGAACGGGGACTGTTTCCGATGGACAAGGCCCGCTCCCTCTGCGAATCCTATCGGTATCTTCGAGACATCGAGAACCGTTTGCAGGTTGTGGACCGTGTATCCATCGACCGTCTGCCCGAAGACGCGGAAAGTCTCGACAGCCTGGCGAAACGATGTTTCCCTCGTGCCTCACAGCGCCGGTTGACAGGCGAGGAACTGGTCCTGGAAGTCGAATCGCATACCCGTCGGATACGGGAGATATTCCGCGACTTCTTTGGATTGTAATGTACTGGAGATTTGACAAGAAAGGATGAATCGACATGTGGAAGAATACTCGTATAACCGTTCTGGTTGCAGTCATCCTGGTGCTTCAGGGCTGCGGTGCGATACGTGTACCGGTTCTGTTCACCTTTGACGAACCCAGGGAATTGGAGGTCGGCGCTCCTGTTGTCTACAACAATCAGCCGGTCGGCGAGGTCAAATCCGTGGACTATCCGGCGACAGGCAACATGCGGGTACAGACCCGAATCTCTCGGGAAATGCACCAGAAAATGAACCGTCCCTGCACCGCTCTGGTAGAGGACAACAAGCTGCCGGAGGCGAAAACAAAGAACTGCCTGACAATCTACCTGGTAGAAAATGCGGCGGCATTGCCGGAATCGATCATGGAAGTTCAGGGGTGTGATTCCAGAGCGGAACTGATGCTGTGGAAAGCGAACCAGACCGCACAGCAATTTCTGACCGATCATGAAGAGGAAATCGAGAAGGTCAAACAGGCCGCGCGGGATGCCGTCCGACAAATCGAAGAATTCGCCCAGTCGGACGATATGAAGCAGTTTACGCAAAAGTTGCAGGATCTGAGCGAGGAAACCGGCAAACAGGCGCGGGAGAGTTATGAGGAGTTGAAGCAGCGTTGGCCGGATTTCGCACAACGGATGGAAGAAATCTACAAGCGCATGGATGAACTGGGACGCAGCGAGGAGGCCCAACGTCTCCGCGACTCCCTCACCCGCCTCCTGTCCCCCAAGGCAATCCCGGAGCCGACGAAGGAGGCAGAGGAAAGACGGATTTGAAAACAGGACATGGTTTCTGATATCTTAGGCAAGTGCATGAATCCGGAGAGGACGTCATGAGAAAACCAACGGCAAGCACTTTCAGGTTTACCCATCTCTACTTGGAGAATTGGCGGAACTTTGCCAGGGTCGATGTGGATCTTCAGAAACGTGTTTTCCTCATTGGTCCAAACGCTTCCGGGAAATCGAATCTTCTTGATGTGTTTCGGTTCCTGCGGGATGTTGTGTCTGTCGGTGGTGGTTTTCAGGCAGCTGTGGCGAGAAGAGGAGGCGTCAAGCCCTTGCGCTGTCTCGCGGCGCGGCGGAATTCGGACATCGCAATCGGAGTACGCATCGGGAACAACGAATGCCCTTCTGCTTGGGAATACGAAATTCGATTCAAGCAGGACAGCCAAAGCCTTCCTCTCATTGCAAACGAGTGCGTCCGCAAAAATGGGAAAGAGATTTTGAGTCGTCCCAATAGAAATGACAAGGCGGATCCCCAACGATTGACCCAGACGTACTTAGAGCAAATCAATGTCAACAAGGCCTTTCGGGAGGTCGCCGAATTCTTCAGATCCGTGAGATATCTCCATATCGTTCCCCAATTGGTACGCGAACCTGACCGCTCAGTGGGGCGCCAAGACGACCCTTACGGAGGAGATTTTCTGGAACAGATCGCTAAAACAAGTTCCAAGACACAGAAGTCGTGGCTTAACAAGATCACGGATGCGTTGAAGGTCGCAGTCCCGCAGTTTGAAAAAATCGAATTTGAACGCGATCCGGCACGAGGAACCCCTCACTTGAAGGTGAAATACAGCCATTGGCGGCCACAGGGGGCTTGGCAAAAGGAAGACCAGTTTTCCGACGGCACATTGAGACTGCTGGGGCTGCTATGGGCTGTTCTGGAAAAGAGAGGGCCGTTGCTCTTGGAGGAACCGGAACTCTCTTTGCATACAGAGATCGTTCGGCATCTTCCCCAGATGTTCGGACGTATGCAAATGCGATCCGGGCGACAGGTCATACTCAGTACGCATTCGAGCGAACTGTTAAATGAGGAAGGCATCGCGCCGGACGAAATTCTTCTCCTGATGCCCAATCCGGAAGGAACCACGGTGCAACCGGCGCAGGACATTCGGGAAATCCGGGACCTTGTTCGTGGAGGTGTCCCTGTGGGAGAAGCAGTGATTCCTCATACGGCTCCCGAAACTGCAGAACAGTTGAGACTGTTTGAGGGATGAGAATGTCCACTGGAGAAATCCCGCCGATTTCTTGTGCCGTGGAAGGAGTTTTGGATGAAGCCGTTCTGAGAAGACTGGCTTCCGAAACGGGAATGAGAATCGGCACAGTCTATGGGAAAAGGGGAAAATCACATCTGGAGAAGCGAATAGAAGGCTTCAACAATGCAGCCAGACAGTCTCCGTGGATTGTGTTGGTTGACCTTGACCGCGACGAGGAATGTGCCCCGCCTTTGCGGCAAAAATGGCTACCGTCTCCTGCGACCTGCATGTATTTCCGCGTTGCTGTCAGGGCAGTCGAAGCGTGGTTGATGGCTGATCAC
>JAKPYU010000173.1 GCA_029568995.1 Candidatus Omnitrophota bacterium
CCCACGGTGACATTCCCCCGTGGTCTTCATGTTGTGAAGCGTGAAGGCCAGGAGTCCAGGATTGAGTATCGAACCTTCGTGCGCGAAACCCATCCTGGGGGGTATTGGAATTCGTACACGATTGCCAAAGTGGGGGCCTACGGTATTTTGATTGCGCTCGTGCCGGGGGTTTGGCTGGTGATTCGGCTGGTTGAGAGGGGGCGAAAGAGAAATTAAGAATTAAGAATTGAAGAAAGGGACAAGAATCTGATTGCTGTATGCCTTTCGTGGAGGTATGCGTTCCAATGATGTGGCGAGTTTGTAATATGACTTGTCTCGTGATTCTGTGTGCCGGACCGGCTTCGCTTGCATCCGCCGATGAGTTCGATACCCTGCGCGATGCCCTGAAACGCGCCTGGGAGCCATTCACGCATTATTCGGCGGAGATTCATGCGCTATCATATCAAAGCACGACGAATAATCGCGCCTTGCATCTGGTTGGGGAAGCGACCCGTACGGTCGAAATTCAAAAGATCCATGATCCGGCCAAAGGCGGCCGGGAATGGCTTCATGATCTGACCGAAGAATGGGGCATGGGCCAGGATTCACCAGGGAAAGAGTACCGACAAAATGAATACGCCTGGACACCGGAATCGCTGTATTGCCAGTTACTGAGTACACGAGAACCCAGCGGGCAGATTCATTATGTCGGGATTATCGGGCAGGACGTTGCCATATCATTTTTCTATCCTCATGCCGTTATTGGCAGGCGTTTGTCTACGGTCTATCCTGCACCGGACGTTACCTATACGTATTCCCAGCCTGCGGAGGACTACCAGGGATTGCCTGGAATGCGGATGACCTCTCCCGGTGTCGATATAACCGTATGGTTCTCGCCGGAACAGGATCTTTTCCCGATTCGCTGTTTGTATTGCGCGCGGCAACTCAGCGGTATTGACCGATCGATCCATACCGTGCAGGAATTCGGCACGGCGGAGTACAAGGGGCGCTCGGCCTATTATCCGAAGAACTACACATACGAGGAATTCGAGGCGGGTTCCGCCACCTGTCGCGGACGGTATGTCATGGAAGTCCGTTCGATTCAGTTCCACGAGTTCGATCCCGAGTTCAATCCCACGGTGACATTCCCTCGTGGTATTGAAGTCACGGGCGGTCGGGCAGGAATCTACGAGTATCGCACCTTTGTTCCCGAGTCGCATCCCGGCGGGTACTGGGATTCCACCATTCTTGCTACGGTCGTTTCGTATGGTACGCTGATTGCGCTTTTGTTTGGTGTCTGGCTGCTGATTCGGGCGTATGATAAGTATCGTTCGTAGGGGGGAGAGACAACTACGAATTAAGAATTACGAATTAAGAAGAAGAGGTGGACAGAATTCATTATTATTCACATAGTTATGAATTCTGTGGGTAGACGCCGGCGAAACGCCCAACATATTCCGGACACATTTCGATTGGCGTCTGTCCAAGTCCTATGGATAAAGCCTTGCGCCGGTTTTGATCGTTCTATTTTCTACATTCAAGAACAACGATATTCCCTGTCTCGATTCCGACCAGGAGTTCCGGATTCCCGTCCAGATCGATATCCGCGATAGTCGGACGCCCCACGGATGCGCCGAAATCGCGACGCCATTCGATACCAAGGCCGTTCTCACCAATACCGAGGATCATCAACGAGCCCTGGACTGTGCCCACGAGGATCTCATCGCGCCCATCCCCATCAACGTCCCCCGATACGGACCCCTCCAATACAGTTTCCCCCAGATCGAATCGTCCCGTTTCCTGGCCGGTTTGAACATCCCACGTGAACAGGTAGCCTGAATAGGATTCATCCAGAGGTTCGAATTTCAGGTTGTCGAATTGCGTCCCGAGATCATACAGCGTTCCCGTAGTCTGGCAGACGGTCTCGATTCTACCGTCCCCATTGAAGTCGCCGACACATCCCGGACGGTACATGGACTGCGCCCAATGGTTCCAGACCTCGCTCCCGTCAAGCCGTTCTACACGATGCGTATACGCGGCACCGCTCCACACCATCAGCGGTTCCCGATCGGGACCATCGGGAAGAACGATCGTGGGGCAATGATATCCCTGTCGCCAGGTAATGGGAAATACATCAAGACCGTTACGACCGTCGATCATATGCCGCATGTAAAAATAACGTACAATCATATCGTCGATACCATCGCGATTCACGTCCCAAACCACGGGCCACCCGGTATAGGCGCCAAATCCAGCGCGCGTCCACACCGGGTTCGCATCCTCCTTCTTAAGGTCCAGGAGTACTGTGGTCTGGTCGAGAATGCGTGGGGAGACAACAGCAAGGATATCGTAACAGGAATCGCCGTTGAAATTCCCAACAGCCCAGTCGATTACCGGGGCATCGAGTTGCCATTCTTTGACTACCTGGCCCAGATCATTCAATACCGCGAGACGATTTCCCGGCAACCCCGTCAAGATCTCCTTGTTGCCGTCACCGTCAAAATCGAACACAGTAACGGTCGGCGGTCCATTCACACCCGTTCGTGGCTGGACCGAAACCTGCCATAGTTTTCGAGGTCTTGCCTTGAGATCGATCCACGCCTGCAATTGGTTCATTCCATCGACGATAAAAGAGGTAAGCTGGGGATCTGTCGGATGCAATCTTGCACATAACACAATCCGCCTGGCTCCGCCTGCCGGGAATGAGTATAACTCCCGATGATCCTTTACATTGAACACGTGAAGCCGGCTGTCTTCGGGAAATGTCAATGATGCCTCCCATTGCCCGTCCCGGCCAATATCGTGCAGACCACGAAAAGTGTATGTACCGGTTGCCGGGAGCCCAAATAGATCCGTTTTGGTGAAATAGGGTGCAAGATCAGAGATCTCAATCCTTTTCAATACTTGATCTTCGATGATAAAGAACTTGCTCCCCGAACCGTCCGGGGATACAAATGGCATTCCGGAGGGTCCTTTTTGACTACTCATGCCAGCCAGCCCGGATGAACCGGTGTCTTCGGGGATGTGCCGGGTGTCTTTCTGTGAGAGGAACTGCCCGTTCGGGCTGATGGAAATGGTTTGAATTTGCGGATGGAATATCTCAATGCCCCGAAAATCAGTTCGAGATCGCGCCCGGGTCAGAACGGTCCAGGGATTATTGCTTGATGGGGAACGCACGACGGAAAGCGCCTTCATATCGGGGATGTCCGTTTTGAATTCCCCGGTGATTGCATCCGCCAGCAGAACGTGCCATTTGCCGTCCCCCGCCTCGTTGAATAGTGACAGAAGTATATCCGCACGTTTGTCACCATCGAAATCCTGGACGGAATGGATGCAGGGAAGATATTCCTTATTGTCTTCGGGATAGTTTTGCTCAAAGAATTTATCCCATAGCAGTTGGAACTGCTTTCCGTCATTGTCGATAACGGATAGATGCTCTCGAATTTCGTACGCCTGCATCACGACTTCCGGGAATGGATCATCGTCTATATTTGTGACAACCAGTTCACCGTAGTTACGTCCCGATTCCCAGAATAACTCCATGGCCGGTGTACTTTCTGCAATATTGAAGGCATACAGCCGGTCATACGTGGCGACAACAATCTCAGGAGTTGCGTCGCCATTCATGTCAGCAACCACCAATTCCGGCGTAAATCCGCGTGCCTCCGGCGCAATACGAAATTCCAAGTCAACTCGTGCGGACTTCTGACCGCTAATGAAACTATATATATAACCGACATCGGAAAGGGTTGGAAAAAACACAAGCTGTGAGCCTGGCTTTTTCGGATCGAGATCGACGAATTTCATGCTCCCCATTCCCTTGTCCACATTATGGGGATCGGTGTATTTCTCCTTTCCGGTGGCTCCATCAAGGACGACGAACGGCGCACCGGAGGCATGCAGGAGAAGTTCCGGATGCGTGTCCCCATCCAGATCATACAAACCGTTGACCATGCCACCGCCGATGTATTCCCACAAGGCTTTTCCGCTCAAATCAAATGCCCTGAACCGCCCGCCATACTGCAATACGAATTCAGACTTCCCATCCTCGTTGATATCGTCTACAAACATGTCGTTCAGGTTCTCCCCGCCGATCTGGAATGAATGAATGTCACGCACATTGAGGCCTTTACCCTTGAGGGGCGAGCGTGCCGTGTTCAATGAATCGCGAAGGTAAGTCGGCCATTCCGCAGGAAGGAGGGAACGCGTGGGGACAGGTTGCACGTTCTGTGCGGGGGGATTATCCCATTCCGCGTTCGCAATACGAACCTCTATTATACGCAGATCAGAGGCAAAATCCGCGCTCCCTTTCGCTGTGATTCTGAAAGCCGACTCGTGCAATTCATACGCACGATACAGACCTACCGCAACATCATCTTTCAATACGCGCATAAATCGTGTAGTCATATCCACCAGAAAGGAGAAGGTATGCGGATCGGAATCGGTGCGCACAACCTGGTACTGGGTCCATTTCGGATCGAAAATGAGACGATCTCCCGTCATTTCCAAATCCACACCCAGCCCGTCGAACGAAAAATAGAGCATTGCGGAAGATCGTGATGAACTACCATCATCCGACAGTCCGATCTTCATGAACTGGAGTTTACAATCGACACGGTAACAGGTTCCCGTTGGAGAGAATTGCAGATCGTTCTGCAATACGGTACATTTCGTTGTATCGCCAACCTGGTCGGTGATGCGGATTCCCGCAGCTTCCGGCTGAATCACCCCATCGTGGCCATCCACACGACCATCAAGGAACTGCCAGCCTTCCTTCTCGGCATCTTGCCAATTCCTGAATGAATAGTTTTCTGCATAGCCGGTTCCAATACGAAAGAGGACCAAGATAGCCACAAGCGTGTATGTCATCTTTTCTGCTCCTGAATACACTCTTCCTCCGAGGTATATCAGATCTCCGGTTCAAGGATGTACAACATTCCGGCCTCGGTTCCGACCAGAATCTCCGGGCTGCCGTCCAGGTCTACGTCCGCAACGGTGGGTCTGCACACCGTCGCGCCGAAATCGTGGGACCATTCGGTGTTCAACTTGCCGTCTATAATTCCCAGGATATACAGAAAGCCGGTCTCCGTGCCGAGGAGGATCTCATCCCGATTATCGCCATCGATATCGCATGAAACCATTCCCTTAACGATGATGCCGTCCAGCGGAAGCCGCCCGGTTTCCTTACCGGAGACGACATCGAAAGTTCGCACGTAACGGGACAGGCTCTCTTTGAGAGGTTCGAACTTGAGGTTGCTGAAGTTCGAGCCGAGATCATAGACGGTTCCGGCCGATTGATACGCCGATTCCGTCCGCCCGTCTCCATCGAAATCCCCTACGCAGCCGATTTTCATGTAGGATTGCGCCCACTGGTTCCAGACACGCGTTCCATCAAGCTTCTCTACCCGATGGCTGTAGACACCACCGCTGTAAACGATTAGCGGTTCCTTGGCGTCTCCATACGGGTAGACGACCGTGGGGCAGTGATGGCCCTGCATCCAAGTCACCGGATACAGATCGAGACCATTCCGCCCATCCAGGATATGTCGCATGAAGAAAGACCGGAGAATGGTATCGTCGATGCCGTCCCGGTTTACATCACACACAGCCGGAAAGCCATAATACGGACCGTAGTTAAATTCCCAGACAGTCTCAAGTCCTTTCGCCGGATCGAGGGCAATTGTCTTTTGCTCGGTCTGGCTCGGGGAAATGACGACAGCGACATCGTAGCGATCGTCGCCGGTGAAACAACCGATGGCCCAGTCAATTGGCGGTGATTGTAACATTCGCTCCTGGACAATGTCCCCATTTGCATTCAGCAGGGCCACCCGGTTCTCCGGCAGTCCCGTTAGAATTTCCTTATGACCATCACAGTCGAAATCGAACGCCGTTACGGTCGGTGGTGCGCCCACGGCGATACGAGGATTGACCGGCTTCTCCCAGAGTTTCCGGGGTGTGGACTTGACTGCTCTCCATGCTTGAAGCCGGTTGGCGCTGTCAACAAAGTATGTAGTCAATTCCGTATCTTCAGGCGACATCTTCGCGCAGATCGGGACACGAATCGCCCCACCGATGGGGAATGAAATCAGCGGACGACTGTCCTTTGCGCGAATTACGTGCAGTTTCGTGTCGTTCGAGGATTCAAGAAGAATGTCAAGATCTCCGTCGGAATTCACATCGTTTATGGAAAACAGGGAGTAGTGGCCTTCCATTGAAATCGTGCAAAATGGCTGAGTCTCCACCGGGTTGGGATATGAGGCGATCCGTACGAGACTCAGCGTCTTCGCTTCCTGGATAAAGAATTCGTTTTCCGAGGTCCCCTCCGGGCGCAACGCACGGCTGCTTGCACCCGTAAGCCCACGGGTTCCGAAGGTCAAAGGAAGATTTCGGCAGGTTGTATCTTTCGCTAAGGTTCCAGTTTCCGTGATCGGGAAAGACCCTTTCTTCGGATGATACAGTTCCAGTCCCTTGAATGACCGCCGTTTCTCGGCTTTCGTCAGGACAATCCATGGGATTTCCGTAGCGAGTGCAATTTCCGCCTTTCGATCCGGGATATCATACCGGGTCTCACCGGTAATCGCATCCACCACCAACACATGCCATCGTTCATCGCCCGTATCATTGTATAGCGACAGGAGGACCTCTTTGCGTCCATCACCGTCGAAATCCTGCACGGAGTTCTCACAGCAGAAATAGTCTTTGTTGTCAATCGGGTAGTTTTGTTCGAAGAAGTGATCCCAAAGCAGTGTAAGATTCTTACCGTCATTGTCCAGAACAGAAAGATGCTCGCGTAATTCATAAGCGTGCATGATAAGTTCCGGGTATGGGTCGTTGTCAATGTTCTCCGCAACCAGTTCTCCATAATTCCGTCCCGATTCCCACAGGCAAAACATACTAGGCCGGCCATCGCTGGTTTCGTAGACATACATGCGGTCATACGTGACCACAACAATCTCCTGCTGTTCATCTCCGTCCATATCGGCCAGGAGCATTTCGGGAACGAAGTTCCGCGCTTTGACATCGAATCGAAATTCAAGATCGAGACGGGCCTGCTTTTGTCCGGGAATAAAACTGGCAATATAGCCGATTTCCTCGCGCCCGGCAAAGAACACAACCTGCATTCCTGGCTCCGTGGGGTCCAGATCGGCTACCTTGAGCGCTCCGGCTCCCATTTCAGGATGGGAAGATTCGACATATTTCTCTTTGCCGGTGTTGGGATCCAGTGCCACGAATGGAAATCCGGTATCTTGAAGCAACAACTCGGGACGACCATCGCCATCCAGGTCGTAAACACCGATGACGCCGCCTGCTGCAATATATTCCCACATTGCCTTGCCTTGTGAATCAAAGGCGCGGAATCGGCCACCGTACAGCAGGATATACTCGTTTTTGCCGTCTGCGTTGATATCGTCTACAAAAACATCGGAGAGAATTGCACCGCCGACGGGAATCGAATTCACTATTTTCAATGTCGCGCTTTTGCCTTTGAGAGGCGAATGGGCGGTATTGAACGGATCGCGCAAATACGTGGGCCATTCCGCAGGGAGCAAAACCGGTTCCGGTGGGCGTGTGGCGGCTTGGGATGGTAGATTATCCCAATCGCGATCCGCTAACGTAATCCGTTCAATGCGCAGATCGCAGGGAACTTTCTCGCTGCCGCCTGCGGTGATCCGGATTCCGTTTTCCGGAAGGCTGTGTGCTTTGTACAGGCCGATGGGAATTCCATCCTTCCTTACCCGGACCTGCTTCGCTTTTCTATTGACCAGAAATGAAAAGGTATGGGAAGCGTCATCATTTCGAAGCATCTGGTATTGGGACCAGTCTTGATCGAATACCACTCGATCTTTCGCTAGGCAATCAATGTCAAGCCCCACTCCTGTAAAGGAAAAATAGAGACTCATCGTGGAGTAATCGACACTGGAATCATCCATGGAGCCGAGTCGGACCATCCGGAGCGTGAAATCAATTTGGTAGCAGTCGCCTTTGGGCGTGAAGTCTACATCGTTTCGAAGAATCGCATAGCCGGTGGCGTCGCCGACATCATCGAACATGCGAAGTGTGTTCTCCAGTGGCCCGATTTGGCCTTCATGCCCGGACACTTTTCCATCCAGGAATTGCCAGCCCTGCTTTTCCGCCTGTGACCAGTCATCCCATATTCGTTCTACTGCAAAAGCATTCGCGCAAAAACACAGGAGTAGAAAAATCAATGCGGCAGGCATGGTGAGACTCCTTATTTCAACCGAAGGGTGATCGAAAATTGTGCCTGATGCACAATAACAGACCGGAACGGCAGAAGTCCAGATACCGCATGGAGAGTGTGTATTCGGTACTGTATATAAGGAAGTACCGAATTGGATTACCTGTATGTATACAGATCCGGTTTCGGCTAGATTCCGCACGTTGAATTGCCGACAGACATTGTCGACCATTCGGGCAACCTGATATGATAGGAACCGCAACGATGCATGGATTTCAGACGGATCAATCGGAGAGAACGGCATGAGAATCGGTGTTGTGGAACTGGATACGTCGCATCCGCAGAATTGGATTCCTATCGAGCGCAAGTTGGGTCATGAGGTGGTGGGGGTCTGGGATGAGGGGGCCATTCGTCCGAAGGCATTCGTGGCGGAATTTGCGCGGGACCTTGAGGTTCCGAAAGTGTTTCGGTCCTTTGATGAGATGATCCCGGAGATCGATTGCGCGATTTTCCACAGTTGCAACTGGGACATTCATGTCGAGCGTGCGCGCCCGTTTGTGGAGGCCGGGAAACCTATGTTGATCGACAAACCTATTGCAGGCAAGGTGAGGGACCTCGAAGAATTGCGGGAATGGGTGCGCGGTGGCGCGCGGATTTGCGGCGGGTCCTCGCTGCGGTTCTGCCAGGAAAGCGGCGACTGGTGGGCACGTCCGGTCGAGGAGCGGGGAACTCCGATCACGGCGATTTGTGGCTGCGGGACAGATGAGTTCAACTATGGCATTCATGCGTATGCCCTCCTGAGCAGCGTCATCGGCCCCGGCATTCAAAGCGTACAACACCTGTGCGGCGAAGAACAGCGGCGAATTGCGGTGACCTGGAATGACGGGCGGGTGGGGATTCTGGTGATCGGCACAAACGGTGTCTGGCTGCCTTTTCATGCCACCATCATCACGGAGAAAACCGTCGCTCAATACCAGGTCGATTCATCGAGGATTTATGAATCGCTTCTGCGCGCGGTTTTGCCGTACCTGGCAGGTGAAACCGACACGCCGCCGATTCCGTTTGATGCGCTGATCGAACCGGAACTCTGCGCCATTGCGGCATTGCGATCCAAGAAACAGGGCGGACGGGTAGTGCTGCTCTCGGAGTTGCCGGACGATGACGAGGGGTATGATGGAGCGGCTTTCGCGGCGGAATACCGCAAGATCCGCAATCCGAAAGGGGAATAGTCCTTACCCCGGTCCCCTCGGCTAGATCTCTTCCTTGCCGGCCATCACCCGGAAAATCTGGTCGAATCCGCTCAATTTAAAAACCTCCATCACTGAAGGAGCCGCCCCGCACAGAATCACCTCGCCACCGGATCGCTTCAACTGCTTCTGCGTGACCAGAAACACCCGGAGGGCGGCACTGCTGACATAATGCACTTCTTCCAGGTTCGCCACGATCTTCTGCTCCCCGGCCGCAATCAGATCGTCCAACTCCTTCTGCACTTGCGGCGCGGTATTCGTGTCAATCCGCCCTTTGATATTCAGCCAGGCAAGACCCGATTCTTTTGATGTCGTGCATTCAATCATAATCCACTCCAATGCTCTGTCTTTTGAAACACTCTCTCGCTCATAACGGGCATTCCGAGAAACGACGATCCGTCATTGCGGACGAAGCGTGGCAATCTGGCTGTTCGCACTCGACGTCCCGGCCCTTCGACAAGATCAGGAACCGGGACTGAGCCTGAGATCGCCACGTCGCGGCCCTTTGCGGACTCCGGGCGGCTCCTCCTGAGAAAGCTCGGTCATCGTCAGGCAGGGAGAAACAGAACAGATGAATTCCCGGCCCCGCGATTGAATCACCGATTTCACAGAGAAGACACCGATGCCACGGATTCGATTCATGATAGATTTTCTTTCTCCCAAGAAAGCTCGACCATCGACAGGCACGCCGGGGAGTTTTGTGGTACCCGGCCAACCCCCACCTGACCCAATGTCATTCAGTTACGGATATTTACTTGACTCAACCGACCCCAACCTGTAGTATGGGGTGTATGAATGAGGATTATCCCCGGACGCTTCTGGAACTGGAAGAGCGGTTTTCGGTGGAAAGCGCTTGCCGGGCGTATTGGTATGCGTTGCGGTGGCCGATGGGATTCCTCTGCCCGGTCTGCGGTGCCAGTGAGGCTTGGGCAATGGATCGAGGGTTGTGGCTTTGCCGTGGCTGCCGCCATCAGGTTTCGGTGATGGCGGGTACGATCTTCCAGGACA